>JAHIVS010000001.1 GCA_018816605.1 Pseudomonadota bacterium | reverse complement strand
GTCAGGGATCTTGATCTCCACAAGATTTTTCAGGGTACTGTCAACGGCGTTGATGTTCATTTCAACAACCTTGTCTCCCTTTTTGCCATAGATTTTTTGAATATCTTCTTTTAACAGCTCAATGGCGCGTTCAAAGGGAATCACATTGGAAAGCTTGAAAAAACAGGTCTGCATGATCATGTTGATCCGATTGCCCAGGCCCACTTCCATGGCAATTTTAACGGCATCAACCGTATAAAATTTCAATTTTTTTTCGTAAAAAATCTTTTGCATATCCCCGGGCAGTTGTGTGTCCATATCCTCTGCGCTCCACTCGGAGTTCAGCAAAAAGATCCCTCCGGGTTTAATCCCCTCTAAAACATCATAAATATTCACATAGGTGGGATTGTGGCAGGCCACAAAATCGGGTTCATTCACGGAATAGGTTGATTTAATGGGTTTATCGCCAAACCTTAAATGGGAGATCGTAATCCCTCCGGACTTTTTGGAATCATAGGCAAAATATCCCTGGGCATATTTGTCCGTATTGTCACCGATAATCCTGATGGCGCTCTGGTTTGCGCCCACGGTGCCGTCAGACCCAAGTCCCCAGAATTTTGCACCAATGGTCCCCTCGGGAGCTGAATTAAAACCCGGGTCCACGGGGAGAGAAAGATGGGTTACATCATCAATAATTCCCACGACAAAACGCTTTTTGGGATTGCTGGATGTCATGTTATCAAACACGGCTTTGACCATGGGCGGATTAAACTCTTTTGAACTTAACCCGTATCTGCCGCCAAGGATGGCAGGAGGTGTAACACCTGCCTGGATGAATGATGCGCAGACATCCATATAAAGGGGTTCTCCCAGAGCACCGGGTTCCTTGGTGCGATCCAGAATGGAAATGCTGGAAACCGTAGACGGGAGACAGGCCAGAAATGCCTTGGCATCAAATGGCCGGTAAAGCCGTACTTTAACAAGACCTACTTTTTCACCTTTTTGTACCAGCGTATCCACGGTCTCTTCAATGGCTTCACATCCCGATCCCATAGCCACAATAACCTGCCGGGCCTCTGGGTCTCCCACATAGTCAAACAGATTGTAGGACCTGCCCGTGAGTTCTCCAACCTTTTTCATACAGGTCTCTACAATTTTGGGCACCCGTTCATAGTATGGGTTGGCAGCTTCCCTGCATTGAAAATAGATATCCGGATTCTGGGCCGTTCCCCTTGTATTGGGTCGTTCCGGATTGATTGCCCGTTTTTTGAAATCCTTGTATTTTTCCCAGTTGAACAAGGATGCCATATCTTCATAATCAATGACTTCAATCTTCTGGATTTCATGGGAGGTCCTGAAACCATCATAAAAATGCATAAAGGGAACACTTGCTTCCATTGTGGCCAGATGGGCGACCAGGGCCAGGTCCATGGTTTCCTGGACAGAATTGGAGGCCAGCATGGCAAACCCTGTCTGTCTTGCAGACATCACATCCGACTGGTCGCCAAAGATGGACAGCGCATGGGCAGACAGAGACCTTGCCGTAACATGGAACACACAGGGGAGCAACTCCCCTGCAATCTTGTACATATTGGGAATCTTCAGCAAAAGACCCTGGGATGCGGTAAATGTTGTGGTCACGGCACCGGCTGTCAGGGCACCATGAACCGCACCGGCAGCACCGGCTTCAGACTGCATCTGTTTGATTTTCAAAACCTGTCCGAAAATATTTTTACGGCCTTTTACGGCCCATGAATCGGCTATTTCACCCAGTGGACTGGACGGGGTAATCGGATAAATGGTTGCCACCTCGCTCATCCCGTATGCCACATGTGTTGCTGCTGTATTACCGTCAATTGTCTGCATTTTGCGCTTCATTTATTTCACCTCATTTTACACTATATTTCAGTTTTTTGGTTTTGCTCCCGTAACAATCTCAGAGATATGACAGACCTTTATTTTCAATTTGTTCCGCCTGACACCGTGGGACAATTGAATCATGCAGGCCGGGCATGAGGTCACCAGAAAATCGGCGCCCGTGGTTTCTACATTCTTCATTTTTCGATCCAGCACTCGCATGGAAAGATCATAATGTGTTAATGCGTATGATCCGGCTCCACCGCAGCACCAGTCTGCTTCCGGCATCTCCCTGAACTCAACCCCTTGAATATTTTTTAAAATTTCCCGGTTCTGTGTTGATATCCCCTGGCCGCGAACGGCATGACACGGGTCATGATAGGTCACCACAATGGGCACTTTGATGGAAGCTGTTGGATATCCATTCTTAAAAATAAACTCCACCATATCCTGAAAAAGGGGAACCTGGCGCTGGGCGAGGGCTTGATTGGGTTCATCCCCTTCAAATACCTTGGGATATTTTTTTAGAAATGACGCACAGCTTGAGCAGTCTGTCACGATCACATCAAATAATCCTGCTGAAACTGTTTCAAGATTTTTAAGTGCCAGTTTTTGAGCAGCATGGATATCCCCATAGGTCCAGGCAGGCAGTCCGCAGCAGCAATTGTCCAGTATGGTCACGGTCTTACCAATTTTTTTGAGTATCTTTAAGCTCTCCCGGCCTGCTTCCTGCTGAATCACATCAACTCCGCAGCCGACAAAATAACCAATGCGCAAAGATTCTCCCTGTCCCTCGTAAACACCCGGCTTAACCATCCCCCGGAATGGGACGGGAGGAAGTTTTTCAACAATATTTTCAGCCCGGGCAAAATCCCTGCCTAAAATCCTCAACAGACCCAGGGCCTTGGCAACCTTTGACATACCTGAATTTTTCCCCAGGGCTGCTGCCCGTGCTGCCATGTGCAGCCGTTTGGGATAAGGAAGCAGGTGTTCAAACAAGAGTTTGTGAATGGGTTTTCTGCCGACTTTTTCCAGATACTGGGCCCTGCCCCTGATGACCAGGTCTGGTGTGGGAATGGCAGCCAGGCAGGCGGTTGTGCAGGCACCACACCCAAGACAGTTGAACAGGGGATCTTCCAATTCTCTGGTCCATTGGACACGATCCTCAATAATGCCGCGCATCAATGCCAGTCGTCCCCGGGCAACCCCTGATTCATGGCCCGTTGAACGAAATACGGGGCAGGCTACCTGACAAAAGCCGCATTTATTACATTGTGAAATTGCATCGTAATCTTCAAAAATATCCATAGCGCATACCCTTTTTCTTAATATGCCGTTTAAACCCTGTTTATTTTTTCCCGGGCATCCGTCCCGGTGCAAAAACAGAATGGGGATCCAGAGCATTTTTGATCTTGTGCATCAGGGCCCATTCCGGCCGTGGTACGCCTCCGAAAACATCCTGCCCGCTGCTAAAGGATGCCAATGCCTTGTCAAGCTGTACATGCCCGTCAAATGACATCACCGCATGGGTCAGCAAACTCCATTGATCTTTGTCCAAAGAGTCCATGGACCCCCATATCCTGCCGCATCCAAAATCAAGGAACCAGTCAGACACACCTGCCCGGTTTTTGATCTCATTGACACACGCAAGCATTTTTTCTGTGGCCACCCCCAGCTTCATCGCATAGGGGGCGTTTGAGAATTTGTTAAACTCATCTTTAAAACACCCGTCAATCAGGTCATAATCCCAGATTTTCCCGGCTTTTAAATTATTGCTGTTTAATAATTGGGAACATTTTTCCACCTGGTGTTCAACAACCATGGACAACCCTTCAAACCCCGCGACCATTTTCCACAGCCCCGTATCATCTGGAACAGCTGTTATAAAAGCGGGAAAAAGATTGGCCGTCATCAGTTTTAACGCCGCAGCAAAACAGGTGTTCTGGTTCCCGGTCACAGATATGGCCTTGCACTGTTCAGGCCGGGTTGCGATACGCCAGGTGGCTTCCGTGATCATTCCAAGGGTTCCGTTGCTCCCCGTCAAAAGACGGGTCATATCATATCCGGCAACATTTTTAACCACCTTGCCGCCCGTGGAAATCATCCGGCCCTGGCTGTCAATGTACTGAAGCCCCAGTAAAAAATCCCTGGGAGCGCCATAGAACATCCGTTCCGGACCGCTGCCGCCCATGGCGATAAGAGAACCCGTGGTGGACTGGCGAGTAAAAAAGGGCGGACGTATGGGCAACCATTGATTATTGGTCTCCAGGATTTTTTGAAGTCCCTGTAAGGACATTCCCGCCCCCAGGGTGATGAACTGATTGGCAGTGTCATATTCGATCACATCCGTCATGTCAAGGGTACTGACCGGGATTGTCGTTTTCTGGCAAAGATTGCCATAGTGTTCAAATGTGTTAGCCCCGACAATCATCACGGACATGCCAGAATCCCTGGCAGTCTTAATCTTTGCCATGGCCTGGGCAACCCCTGTGCACGATGCCCCCCCCAACCGTTTCAATACCGTGGGCGTAAACGATTCCAACGGCTGTCCCGGTGATTTGGAAGCCGGAATCACTTTATGGGGATTTAATACGTTACCCGGATCAAAGGCCATTTTAACGGTTTGCTGGGTATTTAGATCATCACTGGAAAAAATCATTCTCATGGCCTCTTGTTTTTCCCGGCCGATACCATGCTCACCCGATATGGTGCCACCCAGCTCAACACAGGCAACCATGATCTCCCATCCGGCCTTATGCACCTGGTCTAAGGCCCCTGGATTGCGTGAATCAAACACCAGAAGCGGATGCAGATTGCCATCGCCGGCATGAAAAACATTACCCACCCTGAATCCGTATTTGGCAGCAATGGCGTTGACCTGTTCCAGAACCTGGGGGAGGCTGGTTCTGGGAACACACCCATCGTTCACAAGATAATTGGGGGCGAGTCGGGCAATGGCCCCAAATGCGCCTCTGCGTCCCTGCCACAACCGATTTCTCTCTGCTTCGGTTTTAGCGATCTTGATGTCCCGGCATCGAGTGGCCATGCATATTTCTTTAATCTGCTCAGCCTGCTCCTTCAGGCCCACCGTCATGCCCTCGACCTCAATGATCAATACGGCTGCCGCATCCGTGGGATACCCGCACGGTGCGCTGGCCTCAACGGCTTCAATTACCGTGGCATCCATCATCTCAAGGGTATTGGGGACAATCCCGGCAGATATGATTTTTGAAACTGACTGGGCAGCCGATGAAATATCATCATAAACCGCAAGCATGGTAATAACAGACTCTGTTTTGGGCAGGGTGTGCAAGGTCAGCTCCGTGATGATGGCCAATGTCCCTTCGCTGCCGACCATCAAGCCCCGCAGGTCAAACCCGGGAGGATCCATGGCAGGACCTCCTATTCGCAGGATATCGCCGTCAGCCATAACCATTTCCAAGCCCAGGATGTGGTTGGAGGTCACCCCATATTTCAGACAAAGGGGGCCTCCTGAATTTTCTCCTGTATTTCCGCCAAGGGTGGCCACTTTCTGACTGGCCGGGTCTGGCGCATAAAAGGCACCCACTTTTGCCAGGGCCTGCTGCACTTCCATATTGGTTACCCCGGGCTGAACAACGGCATACCGACTTTCAGGGTGTATGCCCAGGATCTGGTTGAAACGGGACATGCAGATCACAAGCCCTTTGGTGACGGAAATCGTGCCGCCGGACAAATTGGTGCCAAACCCCCGGGGAATGATATCAATCCCGTATTTATTGGCCACCTGCACCGTCTGGGAAACTTCCCGGGTATTTTCAGGAAAAACAACCACCCCGGGATTCCCTTTTACCAGGGAAGCATCATACGAGTAGAGTTCAATGCCCGTGCTGGTCACAGACACATTGGATTTGCCGACGATTGTTTCCAATTCACGAATTAAACTTTCTTTAAGCATAATTTCTCCCTAGGAAGCAAGGCATCTTGTCAGGCCTGCATCTCCTTTAATTTTTTTCCATTGAACTGCCAGGAATGCACCTTTTTCAGATCCTTGTTCCTCTCCTTGACGTTCAATTCCAGGGATATCTGAAAGGCAGTCATCCGTTTGAAAATGAATCGCTGTTTTCACCACATGATTGGCCGGAACAAGGGAACGCATTTCATCCGGAGATCTGAAAATTATTTTTTGAAACAGATCATGTCCTTTTTCTGCGGCCTTGCGTCTTTTGTCTGCCCAAGGACTCAAACTGTTGAGGGTGGTTAAAACAATGGTTCCCCCGTGCCGGGTCACGCGGTCAAGCTCGGCAACGGCCTTTTTTGCATCTGCCACAAATTCAAGGGCTGTCATGGAAACCACTTTATCAAACCGATTATCTGCAAACGGCAGGGCGCACATGTCTGCACACGCCCCCGTGAAGGAGGATGCGGAAGGGGTATGGATTTTTTTGATTTTTTCCACGGCCTTCCTGAGCATGGGTTCGGATATATCCATGCCCGTGATGATGGGACCTTCAGCCATGACATCAATGGTGAAAACCCCCGTGCCACAACCCACGTCAAGAATTTTTTCTCCGGGCAATGGATTGAGCAGTTCCATCAGAAGTCTTGATTCATATTGTTTTACAAGAAT
>JAHIVS010000310.1 GCA_018816605.1 Pseudomonadota bacterium | reverse complement strand
GTTGCCTCATCAAATTTAGCGGTGTACCACTGCACATTCATATGATCCATATGATCTATTTGATTTGGGTAAACTACACCTCTATATGTTTCGATCATAGATTCTCCTCAATATTGTTTGCACAGAACATCCGGCTAAAATAAATAACACTGTTTTTAATCCAATGGCACGGTTATTTTTAATACTGTCGTGCATGGAAGTCAATCCTGAATTTTTCAACCAGCATAGCTACCTTGTCTAACCTTGAATTCACCCTGCCCACCTCCCCCGGAATTTTGATGCATGCGGGTTTCCAGATGTTTGAATTTTTACTCGTCAGCTTTTTTTACTATTATTACCCTCGAGTAAAAGGAATCAAATATCTTATGGATAATAGTTTTTCCACTTATTGACATTCTCTGTTCCTTTCGATATTTATTTTTGATGGGTTGACTCAAAGCTCACATTCCAAATTTGAATTTCAAATAATTATCAATTTCTGAACGAAAAAATGCAGTGTAACACCTCAATCTGCGTACCAAGGCTCCAATTCCGAAATGAATCTAAAAATCAAATTCTCTCTGCATGGATTTTTACTTTTATTGACCACTTTTAAACCCAAATAAGAAGATGGTTATACCTCTTGTGGATCTTTTGTCGATGACCAAAGATAAATAAATCGGACAAAGATTGTGAAGGCTTTGTGACAAGTCATTTTAGACAAAGGAGAAAAAAATGGTCGATCACGGTAAAGAAGATGAATCCGATGAATCTTTCAATTCGGAAAAGCGTGATTTCTGGTTCAAACTGGGGGCTATCGGAAAGGCTGCAACAGCTATCGTAGCCGCCCTAATAAGTGTTATTGGGGGATATTTTCTATACACCCAACGAGAAGCCTCTAACAAAATTTACTTGTATACTCAACTTATTGGTGAGCAGGAAAAGGCAGAAAATGCTGTCCGAAAAGACATGTTTACAACGATTTTGTCTTCGTTCTTGGACAAAGACAAAAATTTCGATACAGAAGGGACTCATAGGATTGAATGCGTTATGGATAAAATTGATAGCCAATTGCTTGAGTTGGAGATGATTTCACGAAATTTCCATGAAACCATGGATTTGAGGCCGTTGTTCATTCACGTGCTATTAAATATTGTTCGGGATATTCCAAGGGAATACAAATTTACAGATGAAGAGATAGAAGATCTGCAAGAACTTAGTCTATGCAAGTCGAAAGCACTCAATAGATTATTGCAAACAGGGGAATTGGAAAAAACAATCAAAAAAACAAAGAAAAAATTGATTAATGATCACATTGATAAGCTTAAAAACAAAAAATTGAACAACTTAATCACCATCGCCCAAAGAATTACCAAAAAACAATTGGAAAGCCTCAGCGATGTGGAGAAACGTATACGGATAACCATTGATCTAACCAAGACATGTCAGGATATTTCACCCAGCCAGCCGTTAACAGAAAATGATATCTGTCAAAAGGAAGGGACGGAAAAAGGGCCCATAGAGTTGATCCTAAATGATAATGAACCTGTAAGCAACCAATGTAGGCGAAAATTTACTATTTCTTCAAACCGATCCTATAGGGCTTGGAACCAGGTGAGACTGAAAGTGATAACAAACAAATTAGATTCAGAGATCAATGCCGATCTTGATGGAGGCAAAGACAAAACATCCGAGTTCTGGGTGGGATATTTTGATTTTCCCCTAGTCGATAATACCTTTTTATCCACCAAAGAACGGTTTGCAGTTCTCCTTGATTCCATAAATGATAATGAAGCGAAAGTCTCCTTGTTGTATTTCCCAGCATCTTATGCCGGATTTAAAGAAAAATCCTATTATCAACATCGGATTATAAATACGCTTTTAAATGATAGTTCCGGTTCCAATTAGAATGGCTCCCTATATAACAGTGACCAAGCTTAACCATTTCCAGCGTGACATTGTATATTAGAATTTGAGAAGATCTGACAGATCAAACAGGATGTTATACCCTGAGAATTCCATTGGGGGTTTTGCCAAATTCACGGTTCAGTGCAACCGACAGGCAGATGCCCAAAACCTTACGGGTATCGGCTGGGTCGATAATGCCATCGTCCCATAGTTCTGAAGTGGCGTAATAGGCGCCGCTTTTTTCCAGGTAATCCTGGGAAATATCTTCCTGGATTTTGTCCACCTCTTGTTTGGATAAAATTTTGCCCTGTCGCTCCAGAGACTTGAGACGAATCTGGGTTAACGTCTTTACCGCCTGCTCCATCCCCATCACCGAAATCTGGGAGTTGGGCCAGGAGAACAGAAACCTTGCATCAAAGGCACGGCCGCACATGGCGTAGTTGCCGGCACCAAAGCTTCCGTTGGTCATAATGGTTAGTTTTGGAACATCCAGGTTGCTTTGCACCATCAGCATTTTGGCGCCGTTCTTGGTAATGCCGCCATGTTCGTAGGCCTTGCCGATCATGAACCCGGTAATGTTCTGCAAGAAGATAAGCGGCACCTGATCCCGATTGCAGATCTGCATGAACTGGGTGCATTTCAGTGCACTGTCGGAAAACAGCACCCCGTTGTTGCCGATAATTCCCACCCGCCAGCCATACAAAAAGGCGAATCCGCATACCACTGTGGTGCCAAAGTCGGGTTTGAATTCATGGAACCTGCTGCCGTCAACAATGCGGGCAATCACCTCGCGCATGTCGAATTGTTTCTTAACATCGTCGGGAATAACCCCATAAAGTTCCCGGGGATCGTAGTAGGGATCTTCTGGTTCCCGCTGTTCCACAGCCTTTTTGGCTCTTCCGGGAAAGGTGCCGACGATCTCCCGCACCAATGCCAGGCCTTCCGGCTCAGAATCCACGGCATAATCTGCTGTCCCGCTGATGGCGCTGTGTACGTCTGCGCCGCCCAGTTCATCAGCGGTCACCTCTTCCCCCGTGGCCGCCTTGACCAGGGGGGGGCCTCCCAAAAACACCCCGCCCGTACCCCGCACCATGATCGAGTAGTCGCTCAAGGTAGGGATATAAGCCCCCCCGGCCGTGCTGTGGCCCAGCACCAAGGCCACCTGTTCCACCCCCATGGCACTTAAGATGCATTGGTTCCGAAACATACGTCCGGCCATGTGCCTGTCGGGGAAAAGTCCCGACTGCAGGGGCAGATAGGCACCGGCCGCATCCACCAGATGGATGACGGGCAGGTGGTTTTCAATGGCAATGTCCAGGGTCCGGACCATTTTCTTTACGGTGAGCGGATACCAGGCACCTCCCTTGATCGAACTGTCACTGGCCATTATCATCACCTCAAGCCCACTGACAATGCCGATACCGGATACCACGCCGGCGGAAGGAACCGTGCCCCCATAGGCAAGGTTGGCGGCCAGGACGGACAATTCCAAAAACGGGGTGCCCGGATCCAGCAAAAGATCGATGCGGTCGTGTACCCGTAATTTATTTTGCTTTTTCAGCCGTTCCACATCCCGTTCCGGGCGATCAACCCTTGCCCTGTGCTGGTGCTCATGAAATTTTTCCAAAAGGGTATGATTGTGATGCTGATAGGTGCAAAAGTCAGAGGACAGGGGATTCACCTTGGATTTGATACGGCGCATCTTATACCGTCTCCTTTTTCGTCAGGGTTATCAGGGCGGCATTCTTACCAAAAGTGGACCCGGGTTCAAAATGAACCCGGGCCACTTCACCCTCCCTGGGGGCGCAAATATTCGTCAGGATTTTCATACTCTCGATGGTCATCATGGACTGGCCTTCCATGACCCGGGTACCGGCTTCCACATCCACTGTCACCACCGTGCCGGGCATGGGTGCCCGGCAGGTGTTGCCTTCGAAGTTTCCCCGGGCCGCCTGTTCCACAGGGTTCAGGATATCCAGGGCAAAGGTTTGGTTGAAGGCCCGGATATACACCGTTTCTCCTTTAACTGCCATCTGCACGTGAACACGTGATCCCCCCAATTGGATCATCGCCTGGCCGTTCTTCATTGAGGTTAATCTAAC
This sequence comes from Pseudomonadota bacterium, assembly GCA_018816605.1. The sequence goes on along the minus strand of JAHIVS010000310.1, from coordinate 7,687 downwards.
CGGCTGGAATTGCCCGTCATCCACCTTCAGCTGTTGCGTCCGGGGAGGACCGATGCGGGTGACAAGGTATGGTTTGTCGCATAAATTTATCCGGCGTTGCATATCAGTTTCTCCAGTCGCCAAGGGATGTATAGGGTTCGGTTAGGACCGGGTCACTAAATTCCCGGCTGCCCAGGGCCGCAGCCGCCAGCAGAAGGTCGCGTTGCTCCTGGTTCAGAGGCAAGGGGGCCAACTCTTTTGTATGGGTGGGGATAAACCCGGTGTGGATCCGGCCGGCCCTGAAGGCTTGGTGGGCAAGAATCCGGGCCAGGAAGTCGATGTTGGTGGTCACCCCCAGCACCAGGGTGTCGTTAAGGGCCTGCAACGCCAGGGCAATGGCTTGATTCCGGTTTTTTTCGTGGACAATCAGCTTGGCCAGCATGGGGTCAAAAGCGGAGGTCACCTGCATGCCCCGGGCAAATCCGTTTTCGATTCGAATCCCTTTGCCTGTTGGCAGACTATAAGCAAGAAGAGCGCCTGTGGACGGTAGAAAATCGTTCGCCGGGTCCTCGGCATAGAGCCGAAGTTCAATGGCATGCCCCGTGGTTTTGATCTGATCCTGGACCAACGGGAGGGTCTCGCCCCGGGCGATGCGGATTTGCAGTTCCACCAGGTCCAGACCTGTCACCATTTCTGTCACCGGGTGTTCCACCTGGAGACGGGTGTTCATTTCCAGAAAATAGAACTCGTTGTCGGGCGCCAGGATGAATTCAACGGTCCCTGCATTGTGATAGTTTGCCCTGCGGGCGATCTCGACCGCCGTGGTGCAGATTTTTTCCCGAAGTTCCCGGGTCAACATAGGGGCCGGGCTCTCTTCGATGATCTTCTGGAAACGGCGCTGGATGGAACACTCCCTCTCTCCCAGGTGCACCACATTGCCGTGAAGATCACCCATGATCTGCACCTCGATATGACGGGGTTCTTCCAATAATCGTTCGGCATACACCTCATCGTCTCCAAAAGAACGCTGGGCCTCATTTTTTGCCAACAGGACAGCCTGGTCCAGACTCCTATGGTCCCGCACGATCTGCATCCCTTTGCCGCCTCCCCCGGCCGCGGCCTTGATCAATATCGGCAAACCGATTTTCCGGGCAGATTCAATGAAATTTTCCTTGGCTTCCGCCTCGGTTACCGAGGTGATCAGGGGAAACCCATTGTCCATACAGAATGTTCGGGCCGAAACCTTGTTTCCCAAAAGTTCCATTGCCCCGGGGTGTGGCCCGATAAAGGTGATGCCCTCCCGGGCCAACCGTTTGGCAAACTTTGGGTTTTCTGCCAGAAATCCGAATCCGGGATGAACCGCGTCGGCGCCGGTCTCCTTGCAGGCAGCGATCATGTTTTCCACATCCAAATAGGCGGCAACGGGTGTGGGACCATGGATTTGTACGGCGGTTGCCGCCATTTTAACGGCCGGGGAGTCGGCGTCCGCGAAATGATAGACCACCACCCCGGGAATATCCATGCGATTCAGGGTTCGCAAGATCCGGCAGGCGATTTCCCCGCGGTTGGCAATCAATACTTGGGTGATGTCTGGCATGGGGGCTTTTCCTTATGTGAGGCAGTCTGATCGGTTAATATTCAATGTTTCGAAGGCCGGGTGCAGGCGGCTCCTGGGGCACACCGGCAAATGCCTGGGCCATGGTAAGCCAGCGCCGGGCATCCTTGCCCCGGCATTCCAGCCGGGTGTCGGCCAGGTTGCGCCTTTGGGTAACCACCAGGCAAAAATCTGCGGCACTTCCCCACACCCGGTCTGCCTGGGCCGGGTCTCCCCAGGCCCATTGTTCGCCGCAGGGGCCTGACAGCTTGACAAAGGGCGTGAGTTCCGGGGCTTTCATCCCCCTTATTTTAAAGCTCCATCCAAAGGTGTTCACCCCCATGTGGGCCACATGTTTGAGCCTGGCATAATTCACCCTTTTTTTTCCCAGGGTATCGAAAATATCCTGGCCATGGGCCCAGGTTTCCATGAGGCGGGCCGTGGCAAAGGAGCGTGCTCCCAGATCCGGTCCATACCATGCCAGTCGATCCTTTGGACCCATCATTTCCAGTCGGTTAAGAAGATCTGTGCGGGTATCCCGCCAGAGGGACAATAATTCCCCCGGGGTTTGGGGGCCCAAAATCGGGTTGAAATGTTCCGGCCAATTCTCACCGGAACGGATGAAGTCCATTACCTTGCTGGCCCGCTCTTTGAAACGGGTCGGCGCATCAATGGCCTCCAGGGCTTCATGGTCAAAAAAGGCAATGTGGGCCACCTGGTCAAAAATGGTCCAGTGATCAAAAGGGGTTTTTAACTCCCATTCTTTTTCACTTAAGGGGGCCACCAGATCATCTAACTCCTGGTATTGGGCGAAAAGATGTGAACATAATTTATTCATAATTCCGGATAACCCTTCTGGCTTTTCCCATTTTCGTCCGTTCAATGGAATCGGGTTTCACCAGATTGACAACTCCTCGAAAATTAAGGGTTTCCTTGATTTTTGTCTCAACTTTGACCGTCAGGTCTGTCATCTTGTCCGGGGTGATCTTATGCCCGTGCTCTACTCGTATATCCAGGTGGGTGTAAGGGGAGGGATGGGTCAGCATAATCTGGAATTCGCCTGTGACTTCTGGAACCAAATCTTCCAGAACCATGGCAACCCCATTGGGAAATACATTGATGCCCTTGACGTGGAGCATGTCGTCGGATCTGCCCACAATCTTGAACCTGAAGCCTGTCCTGCCGCATTCACAGGGGCCTGTCTCAAGAATTTCCATGAGATCGGAAGTCCGGTACCGGACCAGGGGCTGGGCCTCTTTCTTTAAATGGGTGAGAACCATTTCCCCGATGGCGCCCTGGGTTACGGGAATATCTTCCAAGGTCATGGGGTTTATCAGCTGGACAAGCAATGCCCCCTGTCCCAGAAAATGAAGTTTATAATTGTCCGGGCAGACAGAGGCAAAATTGCACAGCACATCAGACACCCCATAGTTGGCGTTCTGGGCCTTCATTCCCCAGGTGGTTTCCATTCTATCTCTGAACACGGGATTGTCAAGCCCGGGTTCTCCGCCAAACAACCCCAGTTCAAGGCCCAGTTCACAAGGATCCATGTTGAATTCGGCTTTGATCACTTTTTCCAGGTGTTTGGGATAGGAGGGGGTGGATGAAATGGCATTTATTCCGGCATCTTTGATGACCTGGATCAATTGTTTGGCATTGCCCACCCCAAAGGGGATGACGGCAGCCCCGGTTGTCTCCAGGTTGGCATGATCCGTATATCCGCCCATCCACATGCAGTAATTTAAGCAGTGGATCACCCGGTGGTGGGGCCGCAGCCCGGCTGACCAGAATGCCCTGGCGCCGCAGTCGTGGGTCTGGGCCAGGTCGTTTTTGGTCAAGGCAGTATAGATAAAGCTGCCCGTGGTGCCGGATGTTCGGTGGACCCGGCTGACCTTGTGGGAAGGGGCGGCCAGGAAATCACCAAAAGGCGCCTGCCTTTTCTGGGAATCCCGCAACTCTTTTTTGGTGGTAAAGGGAAGAAGGGCCAGATCCTGAACATTTTTAATCTGATTTTTTTTAATATTGGCCAGGGTAAATTTGTCCTGGTACATCCTGCTGTGCCCGAAGACATAATCCATCTGCGCAAGGAGAAGGGTTTTCTCCATTTTTTGCTGGTCTGCAGGCGATAGGGATTCCATGTCCGGATTAAACAATGTCTGTTCCATTTTCCCCTCCTTAAGATGTCTGGTTGTTTTGTAACGATCGGTTTAGTCGTTGTTCATTTCCTTGAGCCGTTTTTCCACATATTCAGTTCCGTTCTGGGCACAGATGAGCAGATGGCTTTTTTCAAGCTCCATGATTTGGTCGAAGCTTGCCTCCATGCCCTGGTCAATGGCCGTTCGTGACAGGTTTGTGGCAAGGGGTGACCGGCTGGCAATTTTGGCGGCCATGGCCAAAGATTCGGCCATGAGAGCGTCCGGGGCTACCACCCGGTTGACAAGACCGATTTTCAAGGCTTCGGAGGCATCGATGAAATCGCCGGTTAATACCAGCTCTTTGGCCTTGCCCAACCCCACAAGATGGGGCAATAATTTGGTGCCAGCATTGGTAACGGTCATGCCCACCGTGGTTTCGGGAAATCCAAACACGGCGGTTTCATCGGCAATGCGAATATCACACCCCATGGCAAACTCGCATCCCCCGCCCAGGGCATATCCGGGGATCGCCGCAATAATGGGTTTACCAAGTTTCATGGTCATCCGCTGGATATCCTGGAGTCTTTGGGCCTCGTCGGTCCATTGTTCCAGGCTTTTGCCGGAAGCGGTGTCCTTTAAGTCCTCTCCGGCGCAAAAGGAGGTTCCCTCTCCGGTGAGAATAATCACCCGGGCATGGGTATCTAATCTTGCCCTGTCAAGCATTTCCATAAATCCTCTGAGCAGATCGATATTGATGGCATTGAGACGGTGAGGGCGGTTAAGGGTGATAATTCCCACATTCTGGCTGCAATGATATAATACGGTGTTTTTTTCCATGGGTGTCTCCTAAAAAGTTTTACGGTTATCTTAAAAACAGGTCAACTAAAATGAGCGCAAATTCAGGCACATAGGTAACCATGAGGATCACGGGCAATGCACCGAATATCATGAAACATCCGGCGGGTTTTACATATTCGTTCAGGGGCAGGTTCCCGCCGATCATTCCGGCAAGATACAGCATGGGGGCGCAGGGCGGGGTGACATTGCCAAGGGATAAATTGGTGACCGAGATGGCGGCAAAGTGAATCGGGTCGATGCCCACCGACTGGGCCACGGGCAGCAGGATGGCGGCGGAAAGGATGTTGCCGGACACATCATCCACCAGCATGCCCATGAGCAGTAAAATAATATTGAGCATCAGCAGCACCCCCCATTTATTGGTGGTGATGCTGAACATGGCCTGGGTCAGGTGCTGGGGCACCTGGTGGGTGACCATGATTCTGGAAACCATTAAAATAAAAAACAGCAGAATCATAATGGCCCCCGAGGTCACCATGGCACTCTTTATGGTGGAAAACATTTTTTTAAAGGTCATGGCCCGGTAGATGAGAAGTCCCACCACCACGGCATAGATGGCAGAGATGGCAGCCGCTTCAGTGGGGGTGAAAATTCCCCCGTAAATACCGCCCAGAACGATGACCGGCATTAACAGGGCAAATGTGGCCTGGCGGGTGGTGCGCCCGATCTCTTTGATTTTTTCTGCTGTGGTTTGAACCGGCAGGAGGGTCAGGTTTTCCATGCGCCGGCTCATGAAAATATTGATCAGGCTGTAACTTATCATCATTAAAAGGCCGGGGATCAGGGTGCTTAAAAATGCCGACAGAATGGAAATCTGTGCGGTCATGGCAAAGGCAATCATGGGGATGGAGGGGGGGATCAGCAGGGCCAGCATGGAGGAGGTGGCAACCAGCCCCGTTGCATACCCCCTGGGGTATCCCTGTTTTGTCATTTCCGGAATCATGATGGACCCGATGGCGGCAATGGCACCCGATGCGCTGCCGGATATGGCCCCGAAAATGGTGCAGGTGACCACGCAGACAACCCCTAAGCCCCCCCTAGTCCTGCCCACAATGGACATGGTAAAATTTAACAGTCGCCGGGAAATACCCGATTCGCTGATCAACCCGCCTGCAAGGATAAAAAGCGGCAGGGCCATGAGGGTATAGGACTCAATGGACCGGAAGGCTGCCGGCATGGCAAATCGGGGGTCAAGTCCTGTGAAAAACATGATGGCAAATCCGCCGAGACCAAAGGCAAATCCCACGGGTACCCCCATGAGCATCATCACTATGACCACCATTAATAGGGAAAATACAATTGTCATGGGGCGCTCCTCTCTATTCGCTTTGGGTATGATTTAGGGCAGCTGTCACATATTTGATCAGGTTGACAAGACTGTAGAGGGTCATGAAAAAGGCTCCGACTACCATGGAACCAACGCTGATGATTCTTGGCCACCAAAGGCCTGTGGTCCGCTCCCCCGTGCCGTAGATCCACCAGGAATAGGTGGCGGAATGATAGAGAAACAAAAGGCAGGTTAAAAGACACAGTGCCCAGACAATGGTTCTCAGGATCATCCTGGCCCGTTCTCCCGTGACATATTTATTGGCCACATCCCCCTGGACATGGTTGTCGGTTTTGGTGCTGTAAATGGCACCCAGAAAATAGAGCCAGATGGCAACCAGGCGGGAAAACTCTTCCAGGCCGAAGAGGGGTTGTTTGAATACGTAGCGCAGCAATACCTGGAGCAACACGGTCAGGGTCATGAGTGCCCCGCCTATTACCAGGAGGAATGAAAAAACCGTGGTTAACCCCTGGTCGATGGCAGTCATGGTATTTCGGACAGTTTTCATGGATAATTCTCCCTTTGGTCAGGTCCGGAAAGAAAGGAGGTTTCCGGACCTGACATCTGTTTTCCTATTGGGAAATGGGGGTTGCATGCTGTTTGATTTTATCCATGAGTTCGGATCCCAACAATTCTTTTTCAATGATGGGCCATGCCTTGCTCCTGACGGCTGCGGCGGAGATCTTCCACTCCTGGTCACTGACTTCATGGACCTTGACACCGGCTGCCGCAAGTTTTGCCTTAAATTCATTTTCGTCTTGTTCGGCTGCGATGGCCTGGTCGGCCATCACCTTGTCCGCACTGGCGGTGAGCAGGGCCTGGTCCTGGGCGGAAAGAGAGTCCCAGAGTTTTTTGTTCATGGTTAGAAACCAGTATTCAAAGGCATCTCTGGTGGCCACATAGGTCTTGATTGCATCCCGCATCACATATGCTTCAACCGCAGGGCAGGCAGACCTGGCATCCACGATCCCGGTCTGCAGGGCGGTAAAGGTTTCCGAATAGGCGACGGGTGTGGAGATGAATCCCAGGGTGGGGACATACACCTCAAATATCCGAATGGGGGGGACCCGCATCTTAATGCCATTGGCATCGGCCGGAACTTTGACCAGGTTTTTTACCCGACCGGTATAGGCCATGCCATCCCAGGCATTTAAATAGATACCCAGCACCTTGAGGCCGATGTTCGCGTAAAGTTCGTTAAATATGGGGGTGAGCCATCCCTTTGACCCAATGGCCGCCCGTGCCTCATCCCAGGAAGAAAAAAGATAGGGCATGAACATGAGATTGGTCTTGGGATCATAGGAGGTGGAACCGGCATTGAGACCTATTTCCAGGGTTCCCATGCGGTTGGCTTCAATCTGCTCGGACCAGTCCCCCAGGGCACCTGCCGGAAAATAGGTCAGCTTCATCCTGCCCTGGGAGTTTTCTTCCAGAATCTGGGCGAATTGTTTGCACCTGGCAGAGGCCGGATGATCTTCGGCAATTCCCTGGCTGATTTTCCATTTGTATGCACCGGCAAAAACAGGAGGCGCCATCATAAAAAGTGTAATGAGCAACACCATCAGAATGAAAACAGCTTGGTGAGCAGACCCGGTAGTGGAAAAAAATATCCGTATCCCAGTGCATTTTTCTTTTTTCATTGTACGTCTCCTTTTATTGGGGTTTTGTACTAGGTTTTTCGCCTTTGTTATTCCTTTAAGGCACGATATCAAAATAAAACCACCCAATAATCAGTCGTCATAGCAAAGTATATCGATTGCCCATTTTTCGATTCCGTTTATCCTGTGGATTGTT
>JAHIVS010000309.1 GCA_018816605.1 Pseudomonadota bacterium | reverse complement strand
CAATATTGGCCATAAAAAAGCCCCTGGATTCAAAATACTCAATGGCTGTTTTGAAAGCGGTCCCAGGCCCCCACAACACCTCGGCAAAATCAGAGTCCATGCCAATACTTTCAACACCGATATCCCAGGCGTTCTGGAGACCCATGGCAAGCAATGGAGAGGTCCTTGTGGCATCCATTCTATCAAAGAGTTTAACCAGGCCCTTTTGGGCTGATTTAAAACTGCTTGCCCTGGACAAATAATCTTTGACGATGTCGATGTTTTTAGAAAACCTGGGAACAGCCAGTTTTACCTGGCGGTCAATCAGCTTGTCTATCTCATCCTGGGAGGTGTCGCTGAAATCAATTATCTCTTCTGAAAAGGCTTTAAACGGGGTGTTTTGTTCCGCCCGGTTGACAAGCACCTCTCCTTTCTGAGGCTCAGGGATATTGTATTTTTCATACAGATATTTTTGACTCACAGGCAAGCCGATATCATTGATGATGATCTTGTCTGTTTCTGCATGCTCCTTGGAATTCTTTGATGGCTTGGTGTGGATGACAAACCGGGGGTACTCCGTGACATTGGCAAAATTGTAATCCACGATCCACTGGACCAGGGTCTCGTTAAAGCACTCGCACAGCAGATCCGCATCCGCCTCACATATGGCCTGGCGGACTTCGTCAAGGGTCTGGGAAGCATTATAGGCCCCGGCATCCTTGATATCCGTGGTGCCGGTCTGGGACAGGACTGTTTTGGTGTTCTGCTTGTCCATGTATTCGCAGAGCGTTTCATAGGTGACCTTGCCACCCCGGGTGGCTTCCAGAAGGTCAATCTGCATGTTTTCCGGGATGACAACCCCTGTTTCCTGCTGAAGGGCTTCAATGGCTTCCAAAAGCTTTTGTTTGTGCTCTTTGGCCTTGCTGCCCCCGGGGGGATACTTGCCCACGGGTGTGGGGCTGCCGAATTTGTCCAGGAAGACCATCCAGAACTTGATCCCGTGTTTCTTAAACCAGACCGGCCACCACATCTTTTGCCCCAGGCCCTTGCCATAGGGATTGTCGCTGGACCCGTAGGTGAAGACCACAAACTTTCTGTCCGGTACCGGCTCCCCTTCAACCATATTTTCCGGCGTGATCAGCCGCAGAGACCTATCCGGGGTGAACTGGAACCGTTTGGGATGTTTGGCCCTGAATTTTGAAATCACATATTGACCATTTTTGACCGTCCACATGATCTCTATGACATAAAACCCATAGAGAACGGCCAGCAGGATCTCCTGGCAGGCCTGTTTGAAATTAGAGTCCTCCAGGGTATCTTTTACAAACTTGGCAATGTCCTTGGCAGGCTTGGTGTCTTCTCCCGGGATGACATCCCAGGGTCTGCTGACAACGGCAAGAGTTCTTTGCTGGAGGACAGCCCCGGCATGGCCGTCCCGCTCCACTTCGTCATAGAGCTTTAACCCCTTGCCGGAAGCTTCACTCCTGAGAACCGGATCCGGGTTCTCCAGGCGGTTGATCCAGCCGGCATAAATATCAATGTCCTTCTGGGCAACGGCAATTTCATCCACAATCGGTTTTTGTATTGTTTCCATCAGTTCTCCAAAAATCCGTCAGATTTGGCAGAGGCTCTTTTCTTGCCGGTGGATTCAAAGTCTATTTCTCCCGGGCCTTCAATCTCATTGACCGCATACACCGCCATCACCCCTGCAATGGCAGAGTCCCCGTGGCGTTTCTTTTTGGACTTTTTGTCCTTGGCCTGGGCCTCGGCGATCTTGGGGATCCCTTTGATTTTCTTGACGGCCCTGTGATCTTCCATGACATCCGCACTGGCCGGAAGGTCCATGCCCCGGTCTTCAATGGTGGCTTTATAAATGGGGAACCATCTCCCATACCAGGTGTCTGTGGCCTTGATCATGTGGATGTTGTCTGCCCCGTACCGCTGCATGGCAAACTCTGCCAAAGACTGGCCGTTGCCCCGGGCATCCATGGCCCCGCCCCTGAAACATGGCAGCCGGTCCAGCACATAAAACAAAATCTGTTCCTGCTGCCGGAAGGGAATGTTGAACAGCTCCAGGTTAAAAATGACCCTTATATTGGAGTCGCTCTTTTCCTGGACCGGCCAGATCACGGTCAGGTTCTGATCCCGGGCAAAGTCCTCTCCAAAATGGCAGGCCCGGTCCGGATCCAGTGCATCCAGATACGGCTGGACAATTTCTTCCAGCCATTCCTGGGTTTCTTCCCACCGGTCTTCATCGGGCAGCTCCGCCCATTCATCCTTCTGACTCCAGAAGATGGTATCAATATCTTTTTTCATGCAGTTTTTGATCTGGGGCCGGGTAAAGTAGGCACCGCCACCCTGGGAAGGAATGCAGAACAATTCTTCATCCGCATCATCCCCATAGAAATCCACGATCTCCTGCCGCCATTTTTCTTGACCTTCCTGGCTCCAGGTCTTGCCGGTTCTAAGGCAGATCCTTTGATACAGGCCGTCCCTTAAGGCATCATCAAAGGTGATGGTGTGGAGGCTATAGGGTTTTTTCCGGGCCTTGATCTCTTCGATCAGAAGATTGAATTCGTTTTCTTCCCCGTCATGGGTGGAGATGATCACCACCTGGCCGCCCCACATGAGAAGGGCAATGGCAGCCTTTAAGAGTCCTTTGAAATCGTCATGAAAGGCGGCCTCATCAATGACCACCTTGCCCTGCATCCCCCTTAAGTTTGACGGCCTGGAGGAAAGCGCAACGATTTTATGGCCGGATGCAAACCGGACACGAAACGTGATGATATCTTTGTTCTCATCCTGAAAAACATATTCTTCTATTTCTGATGCCGCCTTGTTGTAGGACTTGGCCCAGGCCCCGCAATCTTCAATAAACTCCTGGGCCATATCTTTGTTGTACCCGATGTAATAGACATCCATCCCGTTTTTGCGTGCAGCCAATAACGCATCTTCACTGGCTTCCCCCCAGGACAATCCGATCCGCCTGGACTTTTGAATCACCTTCACCTGGGTTTGATCTTTCTGCCACTTCACCTGGTACGGCAAAAGCACCGTGGGCGTTCTTTTAGACCGGTCTTCTTTTACATGGTCAAGACTCATCAGCTCACCCCCAGGATCTGACGCCGGATCATGTCGGCAGCCTCATCAGACAGACCGCCATCAACCTTGGTGTCCCCCCCGGCATCCGGGTTGTATTTGGCCTTCATCTGGTCGATCAGCTCCATGGTCTGTTTGAGTTCCCGGACCTGAGAAAGCTGAAGGGTATCCGGCTGGGCAAGCATTTTATTCAGTTTCAGTTCCACCACTTCCTGGAGGGCGGCCACGGCATCCGATGGGGTATTGATATTTTTGAGTCGTTCCGGGTTGGAGACCGTTGCAGAATCCGCTGATTTATTCCCAACCGTCTTCTCTATGGCGGCAAAGGCATAAACGCTTTGGGGATCACCGCTGCCCAGAGCTGTCTTCAAAAGCTTTGCCCGAAGCTTTACCGTATCCCGTTTGATGGAACTGAGGGCGTCCCTGTATTCTCTTCTGGCATCGGTCCAGTCTTCATCCTTGCCCCAGCGTTTAAGCTGGGCAACGGATACGCCTGTTGACCGTGCCACCTGATCATAGGTATAGCCCTCAGTCACAAAAAGGTCTTTGGCAATCTCCCGGATTTCGTATGAATACCCTTCAGGCATTTTTAGATCCCCAAAGACCTATTTATTGCTGCGATTTCTGCACATATCTTTTTATGCAGGATCAACTTGTCTGCCATTTCAAAAGCCTGCTGGGTCAAAAGATCATGATTGATCTCTGAAATGGGCGCATGGGGATTGAGTTCTGTCCGGATACCGGATCTTAACCCCTCAATGGATGTCTCAAGCCTTTTTGCCTCCAGGACCTTTTCTTGCTTTTGGCCTTGCCATATCAAGCGTTCAGTCGTCATCTGCACACCTCTTTGTCTATTCGATCCACCAGCCGGGTCATGGTCTGGGTGTTAAGGGTGATAATTTCTTTTAAATCACCGGCCAAATCAGCATACTTTTTTACCAGGGAGACGTTGGTGAGATATTGTTCCCGCTGTTCCTGCATATCCTTTGTGTACTGCCGGAGGATTTCGTCGGTCTTTTGCTTGTCAAAATACCAGACAATCAGGACCAGCCCGATAGGCCCAAGGCCGAGAATCATTTCGAGGATTTTTAAAAAATGCGGCGCTGCCAATACAGTTGCCGGTTCCATCAGGCCTCCTTTTTTTCTGAGCTTAAAAGCTCCCAATGGGCCAAATCGTTGAACTGCTGATCACTGACGTCTTTATCTCCGTCCCAATCACCGCCCCACCGGACCTGGATACCGAGCTGTGATGCCTTGCCCAGAACAAATCCCGAAAAAGTGTAAAACTGGTTGGGTTCATCCCAGGGGATACCCTTGTCTTTGATCCAGGGGCCGACATCAACGGCCATGGACGGCATGATATTGTGCTTGCCTTCCGGCCATTGAACTTTTGATTTGCCCTGCTGAAAAAGCTGGTTTTGCCGCCGTCTGGCCCGGTGGCCTTCGATGATGGCACAGTCATACTCTTTGACAACTTCCCTGAAAAGTTCCTGGAGAAGGGGATGGCAGGTATCAAGTTGCAGGTTGGATTTGTTTGAAAATTGTGCCATTACATTGAAACCTCCTGTGTTCGTCATTAAAATCGTAAAGTCTAAAAACGATCACAGGTTAAGGCTTTATGGGAGGAGGGTCTTTTGAAATATTTCAAAAAATCACTTCACCTGGAGCTGAAGGATGCAACTCCGGGTGAAGATTAAAAAAATAAATATATTGCACACTTTAATCTGAAAGGATTAGTTATACTAACGTTTTTGGCCTATATAGTGTCATACTGCGAATCAGCCGCGCGGCTGATTCGCGGTGTGAGGCTCATTTTCTTTTAAATAAAATTTTTAATTGAATAGCCACATGCCTTTAATTCTTTTGAGACTTCATTTTTCCAAGCACCATACTCGTCCATTACAACATAAACAACACCACTAATGTCATTCGGTGTTTCAATGTTTCCTTTAACCAAAGAACAAACGTTTTCCCTTCCAAGTTTAGCCATAAGATATCCATGCTCAAATACTACGTTTTGACGGGCTCTATTTTTGGGCAGGATGTTTGATTCATGTACTCCTCTGCCTTGGTCACATGCAGTATAGAGTACAAGGGCAAAGTCAGCGTCATTTGAATAGTGTTCAATTTTTTCGATTATGGTCATTCCCGCACTGGCTTGTTCATGTAGGATAATCGCCTCTAAGCCTAATTTTTCAATAAAACGACTAACCTCTTGCTTGGCTTCATTGTCACGACCGTGGACGATGAATACCTTTCGCTTGTTTCTGGCGATAGTTTGAGGTGCCGGTGTGGAACTTTGATTTGTATTTGTGGATTGATTAGACTGGATCGGTTGCCCGAACTCTAGTACGTCAAGTGCTGGGGTGAATTGCTCGGATATATATGTACGCCTTTCCGCATACGTTTCGAATTTTTGTTTGATAAATCCCCAAAATGTGTCCAAATTGCGATGCAACCGCAACCATTGAGGAAGCATTGGAGCAACGTCTGGATCGCTTAAAAGTTCGTGCCGCAAAACTTCGAATTCATATGAATCTGCTGCAAGTCCAGTTGCCCTAGCCGTAAGCAAATTGGCGAGGTAACTTACTTTGTCGAAGTTGGTCTCTAAGAATTCGATGCTCACTTTGCCGATTCCTTTCTGTTTCAATTTTTGTTATGAAGCTTAACGTGAAGCTCACAGGTTGCGCGGTTGTTTGCGCAATAATAGTGCAGAGCTTTGTTAGCCCTCTGTATTTGAATTTGGTTCTGAAATCTTTTTATTTTTGTCTCGCCAAATTGAATACAACAAATTTAAGACAACAGGAATCAAGACAACAAATAGCCAACTAGTTGCTTTGCTTGATGCATCGAGTTCACGAATTACCGAACTTGTGAAATTCTTTTGTTTCTCTTCAAACACTTTCTCTTGATTTTTTATTTTTTCAGATATCGTATTTATTGAGTCCTTTAACCTTGCTATTGTTAAAACTTCTTCAGGTTTCAACGGATCAATGGCTTGTCTTAATCCAGTAACTTGCTCCTCTAATTTACTTATTTTTTTTTCAACATTGTTAGCAAACGCGGATAAATCTGCATTGGATGTATTATTGGTGTTTTTAACGACAATGCTGCTTGTAATTATTTCTGAGAGGTCTTTTTTAAGAACTTCAACTTGATTTTTTAGCTCAACAAGTTCAACGTTGCTTTTTAATCTTTCGTATTTTTTTTCTTTAAAACTTACATATTGAAAGGCAATAGCAAAAACCATCGCAAACATCGCTATGAATGATGTTGCATATTGAAAAATTTGATCAAATTTTCTTTTAACCATTTTAAATACCTATACTATTTTATTTTGGCTAACAATAAGTTTACCAGTTTCTTTCTGATGAACATCCAAAAATATCAAATCGGGCAACATACAGATTGCTATCAGAGAGATATGAGAATTACAACAAACTTTCTAAAAATAATCTTATTTTTTAACAGTATAACACTCAAATCGACGGGATAAACAGAAACATATAATTCCATTTTCAGATTACAATATATGGGAAAGAGCATGGCCAAATGAATCAACATGCTCATTCAATATATGGAGATATAAATTCCTCAGGCGATCCGACTTGTTTAAAGCTGATACATAAAATTATGTTAAAAAAGATTTTGTTCCCGAATTTTCGATTTAGGATTTTTCCTGCGTTGTTCCTGGATGATAATGCGGATCTGGCGGGTGGTGAGTTGGTAGGCGATGGCAAGCTCACGAAAGTTAAAACCGTTAAACTCTTTGTAAATTTTCCGGTCACGACCGGCCCGAATTACGGAGTCCGGTTTGGGAAAATAGATAGACTCGCCCCCGAATGTGGTCAATAATTTCTTTGCAGCAGTCACCCCAACAGCGTCCACCACATCAATCATATCCCCTTCGAAGTCGTGTCTATCTATTTCATCCCATTGGTTCATTAAAATAAATCTTCCTTTTTTATAAAGCAGCCATATCAAGGGTGATGTTCTGCCATTGTCCTTCCGGGCCGGTCCTATTGTATATCCTAAAATAAGACTTGGATCCGGCCACCTGGAGGCTGTCTGTAATGGCGGTCATGGCTTTTTGCCAGAGCGCATCCTGGATGTCCAGCCGCCGCAAAGAAAGAATGCGCCGGGTATTGATCCGGCCCTCCTGGTCAACCGCAAATGCATCATTGATAATGGTTCGGACCTCTGCCCGGCTGTTCTCGGTCCATTTGTTCAGGCAGTCGTCAATCATTTTCTTGGCCACTTGCAGGCGTTCATCAAACACCAGGTATTCACTGATCTGGACCTGGGCCTTGTATCTCATGTCGTAGCTGTACAGGGTCAGGTTCCCCTTTTTCCCACCGATCTTGACATCATATTCCTGGGCAGACAGGTCCACAAAGGCATCAATCTCGCTCATGGCCATGTCTTTAAACTCGCTCATGGCCTTTTGTACCTTCCGGGCGTTCTCCACCAGGTTCCGGACCAGGCCGTCCCGGGTCTTGTCAATTTCCTTTACATTGTCCACATGGACAAGACGGCCCTGGCCGTCAGACATATAGTCGTTTATGTTCATTTCTATTGCCTTTTTTTGAGGGGTATAACGATTTCTCTGGCAGACTTTACACCAGGAACTCATGCCGTCTTTGCTTTTATTATCCACAGAAAAATTATCCAGGGTGGCCTCCAAAAGAGGGTCCCCGGTATGATCCTTATTCGCACATTTTTTCTTTTCAACTATTCCCAATATTCTTCTCCTTCTGATGTTGACGGTTTTGATGCTTCACCATCATTTGAACCAGTTTTAGAAGGTCTTCAGGTTCCAGCCATTGGGCCGTTTCAACATCAAAGCGTTTTTTTGCGATGGCATCCACATAGCCCCAGGTAAGACCCATATCCAGAATGATGGCCTCCAGTTTTTTCATGAGGGCTTTTTTCCCATGGGGAAGGTTGCTGACATCTCGTTTTGACCGGGTCTTTGATGTGGTCTTAAATCCCAGTCTCTGGAATTGCCCCATAAGTCGATCAAAAGTCTTGTCCGTCAAATCTTTTGAGGTTTCCGCCCCCACGCTGGACAGCAGATCCCTGTATTCCTCCTCCTTCATGCCGACCTGGGCCTTGGCAATATGGATCACGGCTTTTTTCTTATTGCTGATCATATCGCCTCCTTGACCGGATAACATTTTGCGTGCTCCCAATCCGGATCACAACTGAATTGGCACTCTTCAATCCGTGTATGGGGTTTTGAGTGAGGGCAATCCTGGCGAGATTCGCAATCACTGTCCCTGCATACAACCAGGGCCGGAGAACTCTTCTTTTTTAAAATGTTTTTCATCAGTGTCTTAATCATTGTTTTCCGCCTTTCCCTGTTTGAATCTGGGCATCCCGTATTTTGCCGGAGCCCAATTTGCAGCCGGGATGGTGGCCCTGTCACCACAATTTGAACAGGCACTGCCGGTCCTGGAGGATTCAAACAAATATCCGCATTGAAGGCAGCAAAGCATGATTAAACGAGGCGATCTTTTCTTGGCCTTCGGTCTAAACCATCCTGTTACGATTCTGCTCATGCATTCTCCTTTATTGACAATGCCAGCCTGCCCGGCTAACATTGTCAATGCAATGTGACCATTGCGGTTTTGGCCTGGGAAGATGGTGGTGCATCTCCCGGGCCTTTCTTTATCCCTCTTCAAGGATGTAAGAGAGTCCTTTTTTGATAATATCCAGGTGCTCTAATGCCTGGGTTGCCGTATCCTTTGACCTGAAGGCAAGGCCGGAACAGATCAGGCGGTTCAAGTTAACCGTTGCCATGACCAGAGGATCCGGTTCAAAGGCTTCAACATTGGGATTCTGGGCCTTATTCTTCCCCTTAAGGGTCAGGCGCCACAGCTTTTCCTGTCCTGAGCCGTAGGTTCTTTTCACGCCTGCCTCCTTGAGATAGCCGTCCGCCCGATATTGTCTGAACCGTTTGTACACATAGGCGGTTGAGGAACTGGCAAGTCTGGCAATCTCTGCGGCAGAAAATGTGGTGCTGATTTGCATGGCCCGCCAGATCTTGTCGACCCCTTCTATACCGGGTTTTTGAACCAATTCACAAAACTGGTAAAGGCCGTGATCAATCCGGCGCAAATATCCTCCTTTAACAAGGTTATCAAATGCATACTTGGTCTGATCCGATGAAAGGCCCAGGCTTTCCCGGGCTTCTTTTTTCTTCACAATGCCGTTGGCAGCTGCAAAGTTTTTTACCATTTCTGTAGATGCGGACTTCATCATCGTGGCTCCTTTTCAGGGGTGGGTGCTATCCGCCTGTCAGGCAGGGCCTCTATCATTTCAAGCGTGATGGTTTTGACCTTATTGGCCCTGGACTGCCGTTCAAGATCCACCATCAGATGATACAGCAGCCGAAAGGATCCCTGACACCGTCTGACCAATTCTGCCGATGCTTCCGGCATAATTTTCAGGTCACAGGCTTTCATACCGAAGATGGCAACATCCTCGGTCCTGACTGGTCCGAATTCCACCACCCGGGTGACCCGTTCCCAGATCCTGCGCCTGGCAGTGAGCCTGCCATAAAGGCTGGGCTCACCGATCAGGACAATGGGGGCACCGGTCTCATCGTGGATGTCCCTTAAATGTTCGATATTGCTATTGGACAGGCGGTCTGCCTCGTCCATTAGAATCACCTTGGGATTTCTGTCCAATTCTTCCATGATGATCTGTTTGGCCTTATCCGAACGGCTAGGCTGCATGCCGTTTATCTTGTGACAGATCTGGGCCAGCATGGCCCTGGGGGTCCAGCCTTCAAAGACCCGGATATAAATGGTTCCCGGAGTTCTGACGGCATACTCTTTTGAGCACTGGGTCTTACCGCGACCGGCATATCCCCATACCACCATGAAACCGGGCTGGCCTTTTACCGTATCCGTAACAACACCGGCAGCCTCTCTGAAGGCCATGACCCGGGATGTTTCTATAAAAACGTTTTTCACTCAACCTCCTTTATTCAAAATTATAAACAAGTTTCAGATCTTCAAACCGCTGCCGGTAGTTGTTGAATTCCGGCAGCAATTCAAATTCTTTCATAAATTGCCGATCCGCTGTCCCGGGTTCCCGGCCATGCTCATGCACCAGCTTGAAACACCATTCATAATGCTCCAGGTCTGATGACCAAAATTTTGGCCGTGGGATCTCAGGCAGAATATCCTTTTCTGCTTCCGCCTTTTCCATCACCAGCTCAAGGCGTTTGATTTCTTTTTCCGTCAATTTTTCAGGACTGTTTGATCGTTTTTTATTATGATGGTTTTGTGAATGGGCACCAGTTAGCACCGGCACCTTCTGGGCAAACGGCAGGATATTCAGGCTATCCTGAGCGTCCTTGGTAACGCCCATGGCCTCAAGCTGTTTGATGGCCTCGTTCTTATGCCGGGCCAGGCGTTTATTATGGTCTTTTACCTGGGCCACCGAGACTTCATCCCCAAAAAGGCTGGCCATGGGGTGCAGGGCCTGTACCGGGTATGCTTCTCCTAAATAATCACCGTCCTTTGTATAGCACCAGACCGTCCTCAGATCCGCCGTGTTATAACGGGCAATGATCTTCTGCTTTTTTGACAGATTGTGCAGGCAGTCTGCCTCATAATCGATTTTCCACAGGGTGATCCTGCAATTGTGGGGCAGAACATCCTTTCTCCATAAAAAGTCATGGTTGAGCTGCACAGGGTCAATTCCAGGGCCTCGACCGGGCAGGAAGATTTCTTCAGGGGTTCCGTTAAGCTCCCGGTGGGGTTGTCTGGCATACCAGTTAAAATATGCGTCAAGGATATGGGCGGCTTCCCGGATAGTGGGGATCCAGTTGTTGGTCCTGGCCGTATGCCATGCCTTTTGAAACTTTTCATTCCGATGCATCCAGGCGGGTTTTGTGATAATGGAGTCCCCACAATAGGAGGGCATCATGAATTCTACTTGTTCCTGGACTGTCCGGAACCACCTTTCAACCACCTTGGCCCTGCCATTATAGGGTTTGGCAAAAGTCACGGCCGTGCCCACCCTGGCATAAAGTCCTGTCATGGCTTCAAAATCAGGGTCTGTCTCTGTAAAGACCTTTGCCTTGAACGCCTTGCCATTATCCAGGTAGACACATTCCGGATACTTGCCCAGGGTTTCCACGGCATTCCTGAATGCCGCCAGAATGGCAATGGAATCTTCATCCGGCATAATCTGCCATCCAACCGGATACCGGCTGGCCCAGTCCAGGAAAACAATCAGTTTCATCCGGCAGGGCTTCCCGGTCACAGGGTGCAGAATAAAAAAGTTTAAGGTCTTGCCGTCTGCAACCAGGCATTGACCGACCTCAAGCAGTCCTGCATCCCTTGTGGCATAGGGGCCGTATAAATCCTGATACGCTTTCATGCCATCCCGGGCCAGACAGATCACATGGGCGTTGTATTTTTCATAATCTTTGAGCCACCGCCTGAAGGTGCTTTCATTTGGTTTTTCCGAGGAGTCGGATTTTTCAAGGGTAAGTACAGCTGCTCTGATAGCCATCATCACGGTTGGCCTGGAGGCATGGAGGTAGCATTTAAGAAAGACAGCCTTTGCCGTTTCTGAAAGGCTTCGGCCCTTGTACTTGGTTGTGCCGTGCTTTTTCCAACCGCCCCGGCCATCACAAAGAGCCATGTAATTGTCGTCATGGGTCCGCAATTTTTTATCCAGGGCATCCAGGGTCCGCTCCTGGATTTCACCAACAGTATCAAAAATATTCGGCAGCAAAAGACCGGCATTGTATGCCAGGAGGAAATCTTTGGCAGCCTGGCCCTTTTGTCCCCATCCTGCCTTTTCTTTTGCGAGGCGAAAGGCGTGGACCAGGTTATACTTTGCAAGGCCAATCTTATTAGATCGCTTGGGAACCGGCTTTTCATGGATGATGGCAGGCAGCCCTGCATTGCCGGTCACAGCTTCCCGGACAACCAGGCTTGCCTGAACCGTGACCGGCAAAAGATCCCGGACAAAAAACAATTCATTCCCGCCTTGCTTTGACTTTTTTACCACCGGCCAGTTGTCTTTAACCGCCCGAAGCCGGACCGCCTTTGTCCCAACATCCAGAGCATCTGATATCTGTGATTCAGCCACAAGGTTCATAATGATCTCCTAATCCTCACTCTCCGCGATTTTAACCAGGTTTTTGAGCCACTTGATTAATTCTTTTTTTGATGAATTTTTATAGCCTGAGTTCTGTTCTTCAGATAAAATGTCCAGCATCACCTGGTATTGTTTTTTAAAAAGATTGCTGACAAGCTGGGTGTTCTCAACCTGCTTTTTTAATTTTGCACGATCCTTTTTGACGACCTCACCCCTCACCCCTTTGACCGCCTTGTTCACAAGAGCTGCTGTCAATTTTTTGCCGTCATTGAGCTGTTCCAGAACAATCCCCCAGGCTTTGACCTGATCATCAGGGGTAAGTTTTGTCAGGGGCCTGGTCTGGGCTTCGTTAATGGGAAGGATGATTTCCTGGGCGGGATGGGATTCAGTCTGATTGTGTTTTTCACACAACCCTTCCGGCCGGGTGCATTTGCCGAATTCGCCTGGAATTTTCACACCTGTTGTTTTATTGGCCAGGGCTTTTTTCCACTCGCAATCTGTGCATTTCTCTTCAGCGATATCCTGGGATTGCTCGGAATCAATCTCAGAAAAGTCCGCAATTGCGGACATTTTAGATTCCAAAAAACTAACGGCACGGTAACCATCTATTTTTTGATAAGCTGTACTTTTCCCAAGGTCCCAGACTTCTTTGCAATATTTCTCAAAGGTATACTTTGGATAATCTTCTCTATATAAACGGTTGTCCCTGATTTCAGAAAGCGCTTGACCGACCTCTAAAAAAGTGTTGAGTCCTTTTTTTATAATCTGTTCACACTCATCAAATCTGACCCGCTCAATTTCCGTCAATTGGGCCGTAATATCCTTGCCTTCCTTTATTAATTCCACCATTGTTTCCGCCATCATATCCTCCCTATGCAGCTACCTTGCCGTTTTTAAAATGCTCTTCTGGGCATCCTTCGTTCACCAAATAATCAACCAATCCCTGGGAGGTTCTGTCCCCCTTTAAAAAAAGACTGACAAACGGTTCAGACCGTCCGGATTTTTTTGCAATTTTTCTGGCATTGAGTCCTTTAATAACCATCCAGATTTTAATACCTTTTAATGCGTTCATTATACCTTCCCTTGCATCCTGAGCTTTTCAAGCCGAATTCTGCTTTCCTTTAACCTGGCATCACTTTCCCGTTTTTCTTCAACCGCTCTCCCGATCTCAAAAAAGGCCATTTCACTGTCATCAAGTACATGAATTCCTGACCCTGAGAAGGCTGCCTTGATAACTCGATTGTCATTTGTGATCACAGAAAATGCCGCTGCATACTCCAAAGGCATCCGCCAACCATTTTTTGACTCTGCGGCCCAGTTGGCAATATGGTTTGCAGACACCTTCTCCCCCAGTAACCTGGACATCTCATCTGCTATTTCTTCTCTGGATAACGAACAATTCTTAAGCGCTATCTGGACGGCTTCTTGGACCGCCTCAGATCGTCTGAAGCTACCGGCAGGACGTTTGAATGATTTTGAAGTTATAAAGGGAAGGGATAGCTGCTTTGCCCTAAGGTCATAAGCTGTCGTTGAATTTGCCATTGCAAAAGATCCCCAAAAAAAGTACAGTCAAACAGATAAAAAACTTAACCTAATCAGTGTTTTAAGTCCATTTGGATTTAATGTCAAGTAAAAATGGACTTATATAATGAGAATTATTACATATGGATTTAAAATCCTCAATAGGATCGCGTCTTAAAGAAGTCAGAGGGGCTCTCTCACAATCTACATTTGCAGACGTTTTAAAAGTGAGTCAGGGCACCGTTGGCAGGTATGAAAGGGATTTAAGGTCTCCTGATGCTGAATATATCTTGTTGTTGAAAAAACATTTTAATGTTAATCCTAATTGGGTTATTTCAGGGGAGCCTCCTAAACTTATTCCAAATGGACTTAAAGACTCAATCTATGCTGACCAAAAAAACGGCCGACCAAAAGAACATACGATAAATACTTCTCCTGAGAATAAAGTTCTAAAAGATGAAAACGGAATAAATATCCCCCAATGGAATAATCCTGATCCGGATATGTACAACTACGTCCCCATGGCAGAGGCAACCCTGAATGCCGGTGGTGGTTCCTTTGTTTTGTCAGAAAATACAACCGGCAGATATTATGCCTTCAGAAAAAACTTCCTAGCTGCCATTGCATCTTCTCCAAAAAACCTAATTCTTATGAAAGTCACCGGTGACTCCATGGAACCAAAAATTGAAGACGGAGATACTGTGATGATTGATATCGGCAAACGCCAATTGAAGAATGGTTCCATATATGCTCTTGGATATGACGATATCATCGTTATCAAGGAAATTGAAAAACTTCCCGATGGTAAAGCCCTGATTATTTCTAAAAATCGCAAAACCTATCCGCCCTATGAAACCGATATCCAAAACATTCGGATTATCGGCCAGGTCATATGGGCTGACCGCATTTTCGTTAAATAGTACTGTCTGAAATACCACATAAATCAGACATTGCGTTCCTCAAAAATCCCGAATATATTAAATTGAAATAAAAAATCAGGGTTTCCCTGATTGTATTATTAACAGTCCTTTACTATTAGGATATATGAAAATTATTTCAAGCTCACGATCAGCTAAATAATGGGTGGTATTTATGGGATTCTATATCAGAAAAAGTTTCAGGGCCGGACCTGTTCGTTTAAATCTTTCAAAAAGTGGCCTTGGACTTTCCGCAGGCGTCAAAGGCTTTAGAGTCGGAAGTGGTCCAAGAGGAAACTACGTGCATGCAGGACGGGGCGGGTTATACTACAGGAAAAATCTTGGCAGCAATACAAAATATAGATCTACTTCTCAAAATTCAGCCGGATCTATAGGAATTGTAGGGGTAATAATTGCCCTTGTACTTATAATCTTTGTAGGTCAATGGTTTGTTGAGAACCCTGCTGTCTTTATTTTTATTGTGGCTATAGCCGCTTTAATCGCAGGCACTATGTTCTATAAAAAAACCTCAAGAGACAAAGCAATAGCAGAGTATAAGAAAATATTAGATGAGATTTTTGTGTTAGAAACACTTGAATTTAATGAAGAAAAATTAAAAGGGATAAAAAATAAATTAGTTCATGATTGCAAAGCTGAATCAGAAGAAATTGAACAAAATATTTACAACGCGGTTTTGGATAAAATAATTGATGATGACGAGATCACACCGAAGGAGAGAGAGACGATAAAAAAATTAGAATCAATTATTAGTATCAGCGATTCAAATAAAACCGAAACAAAATTAGAAATTTTTAAATCCTACTATCTAAATGCTATTGAAGATAGATTAATCACAAATTCAGAAATTGATACGCTCAACAACATCGTTGAAGGCCTTGGAATTAATGACTCTGATATAAAAGAAGAAATGCAAACGGTTAAAGAAATTATTAAAATACAAACATTAAAACACCCCCTCTCTCCACTTGAAACAGTACCCATCACTATTCAAAAATCCGAAAAAGCTTTTTACAGCTCTATGGGTAAAGTTTTATCAAGAAAAAAAGCACCCAAAAATTCAAGCTCCGAATATGAATATAGCATTAGAAAAGAGGGGAATCTTATTGT
>JAHIVS010000308.1 GCA_018816605.1 Pseudomonadota bacterium | reverse complement strand
TATCATACGGGGGTATCCAAGGCGTGTGAAAATGCCATTCGATTTTATAAAGAGGCCGATGTGGACTGTATTAAGCTGGAGGGGGGGAGCCGTGTCGCATCCATTATTAAAGCCATCTGCGATGGCGGAATGCTGGTGATGGGACATGTGGGACTTACCCCCCAAAGTGCCGGTGCCATGGGCGGATTTCGGGCCCAGGGGAGAACGGCGGAGAGTGCCAAAACAATCATCGATGACGCTGTCGCAGTTTATGAAGCCGGCGCTTTTTCCCTGGTGGTGGAAGGGGTTCCTCCCGAGGTCACCCGGAAAATTTGTGAGGCAGTGCCCATACCGGTTTATGGCATTGGGGCCGGACATTGTGACGGCCAGGTGATGGTCTGTTCCGATATTCTGGGGCTTTCCCAGACCTTTACCCCCAAGTTTGTCAAACAATATGGAAACCTTGCCCAGGAATATCGAAATGTTTTTACCGCCTATATTGATGATGTTCGGAAGGGGGCGTTCCCGGGAGAAGAACACGTTTATCACATGATAGCGGGTGAAGCGGACAAACTGTCCAAAAAATGATCCAAATTTAAAATATATAAAAAAAAAGGGATAAAAGCGGACGGATACCATAAGGATTGAGCACCATGACCAACAGAAATTTTGAACTGAAAATAGGAAAAGGGACGGAAAAATTTTCCATCCCAGAGGCCCAGCTTCTCTACGAACTTGTGGGAGAAAACCAACCGCCGCCAAAGGATTTGGCGGCGGCCTATGGATATGCCCTGGATCATCCCATTGACAGCCCTCCCTTGCGTGAAATTGTAAAATCCGGCGAAACCGTGGCCATAGCCGTCAGTGACATCACCCGGGTGTGGCAGCACAATGAGTTGACCTTGCCCCTTCTTATCGGTTATCTCAACCAAGCCGGTATCCAAGATAAGGATATCACGGTGATCATTGCCGTGGGTGCCCACCGCCAGAACACGCAAAAAGAGCTGGAAGAATTGTGCACCAAAGAAATTTGCAACCGGGTGCGGGTGGTCAACCACAACGCATGGGATACCGACAACATGGTCTATTACGGTAAAACCAGCCGGGGAACCGAGGTTTCCTTTAACCGCATTGTGGCCGAGGCGGACCGGGTTATCTTAACCGGCGGGGTGATCTACCATTACATGGTGGGCTATGGGGGTGGGAGAAAAAGTATCATGCCCGGGGTCTCTTCTCTTAAGACCATCCAGCAAAGCCACATGTGGGCCATGGGCGAGTGTCTGGGAGACGGTTCCAACCCCTTGTCTGCTAATATGAAAACTTTTGGAAACCCTTCCCATGAGGACATGATGGAAGTTGCGGCATTTCTCAAGACCGATTTTATCATCAATGTGGTTCCCAATCTGGACGGGGATATTACCGGTATTTTTACCGGCAACTGGATCTCGGCCTGGCAGAAGGCCACTAAGCTTGTGGACAAAATATTCGGAATAGCCATTGAAGAGCAGGCCGACATTGTCATCGCTTCTGCCGGCGGCTACCCGAAAGACATCAACCTTTACCAGTCCCAAAAGACCATTGACAATGCGGTATACGCCATGAAAAAAGGGGGGGTTGCCATCATTCTGGCAGACTGCCCCGATATTCAAGAGCCCGGTGAATTTTTCGATTGGTTTGCCCATCCCACACCCTTTGAAATGGAAAAGGCGGTACGGGAAAATTTCTTGATTTCAGGGTGGGTGGCGGTTCGGCAGTTGGAATATGCCAATCTGGGCCACATTCTTCTGGTGACCCGGAAAAAGAACATTGAGCTTGCCGGGAAAGCCGGGGTTCAAGGGGTGGCTACCATGGAAGAGGCCCTTTTCATCGCATATGAGAAATGCGGCACCCATTCCCCGAAAATTACGGTGATGCCCCAGGGGGCCAATACATTTCCCATCCTGAAAGAATAGAATCTGCCCGGCTGAATCCCGGGTGGGTTAACCCCCTTGGATACCGGGCTTTGGATTCACTATTTTTTTCTTGACAAAAAACATGGCCCTTCCTATTACTAACCTTGTTATTCGCAGATAAAGCGCATGGCCGTTAAGGGGAATCAAAAGGGG
>JAHIVS010000307.1 GCA_018816605.1 Pseudomonadota bacterium | reverse complement strand
TATGAAACCCCATTGAAAATTGCCCGGAAAAAGCATGAACCCGTCGGTATCCGTATTTTTGATGAGAATGCCTTTCACCTGCCCGTTAAGGGGATTGTGAGGGTTGCTGATTTTGAAACAGGGCAGACCCTTGTCTTTGATGCCTTTGACCGGCGGACAAGGGACGGCTTTCTACGGATAAAACAGGAAATCCACCAGGAGACCCAGGATATTTTTTCAAAGGCAAAAACAGATCTGGTAAATTTGAAAACCAGTGCTTCTGTGTCCGATACCCTGACGCACTATTTTCGGCTGCGGGAAAGAAGGTTCCGGTAAATGCAGGATATCCACCCCATAACGGCACCCGTCATGGTCGGGCTGGATCCGGCCCAGGTCAGACTGATGCTGTTCGTTGTAGGTGGGCTGGCGCTTTTGGCATTGGTGATTTTTTTGATCCAGCGGTTTCAAAAATCCAGAACCAAAAAACAGATCCAGGAGCTGTTTCCGGTCATGGGGCCCTATGACGCAGCCCTTGGAGAATTGGATCATCTCTGCCGGGAACCCATAATTGACCCCAAGGCTTTTTATTTTGATCTGGGCGCTATTGTCAAACGGTATATCGGCGGGTCCTATGCCATGAATGCCGTTGAAATGACCACCCAGGAATTGGTAAAGCAGATCCGGCATACCGGTATGGACATGGCGCTTATCCTGGAAGTTTCCAAGTTTTTAACGGTTTCAGACCCGTTTCGGTATGGACCGGTGGTGCCGGACCCTTGCCTGGCAGAACGCGATCTTGCCTGTGTGCGGCAGATGATCGTGGGTATGGAACAGGATCTTGAATCCAGACGCGCCCCATCCACGGATGGGAAAGAGGAGACTGCCTGATGTTTCGGTTTGCCTCCCCCTGGTTTTTTCTGTTGCTGCTGCCTGTCTGGGGATTTTTGATGTATGCCCTGAAAAGCCGTAACACCCATGCCATTCAGGTCTCTTCCCTCAGGGGCCTTGCAAAAATTTCGTCCACCCGTGGGGCAAGGGTTTCCCGTTTTCTGCCCCTGTTAAAGGGGGTGGCCATCACCTGCATGATCATTGCCCTGGCCCGCCCCCAGTTCGGGGACCAGAAAATAAATGTCATGACTGAAGGGGTGAACATACTCCTGGCCCTGGATTTGTCCGAATCCATGCAGGCCCTTGACTTTAAAAGGGACAATCAGATTGTTACCCGGCTGGATGCGGTGAAAGGCGTGGTGTCCCAGTTTATCATGAAGCGCCAGGGGGACCGCATCGGTTTGGTGGTGTTCGGTTCCCAGGCCTATACCCAGTTGCCGCTGACCCGAGATTATAATACCATTGCCTTTATGCTGGATCGGTTGAAAATCGGTGCGGCAGGTCCCATGACCGCCATTGGGGATGCCATCGGCATTTCCTTGAAACGGCTTGAAGATGTAAGATCTGCTTCCAATATCATTATTCTGCTCACCGACGGTAAAAGCAATTCAGGCCAGCTTTCCTGGCAGGATGCCATTGAGATTGCGGCCCAAAGAAAGGTGAAAATTCATACCATCGGGGTGGGGACCAAAGGGGAGGCGCCGTTTCTGGTGGACGGGCTATTTGGGCAGCGCTATGTATACCAGCGGGTGGAGACGGACTGGGAGGCGCTTAAAACCATTGCCGATAAAACCGGCGGCAGTTTCTTCCAGGCAACAGACCTTGTATCCCTTGAAAAAATTTATGAAATGATCGATTTGCTCGAACAAACAAAGGTAGAGGTCGAAAAATGGGTGGAGTACAAGGAGGCATACCCCAAATTTCTTATGGCAGGGCTCCTGATGTTTCTGGTATATCAGGTATTGACCCACACACGGTTTTTGAGGATTCCCTGAGGTGATATCGGAATGAAATTTATGGATCCCACTATATTGTATCTGCTCTGGGCCGTTATTCCGGTTGCAGCACTCATGGTCTTTGGCATCCGGCAACGCAAAAAAATTCTGGCCCTGTTTGCAGATCCCGGGGCATATCCATTCCTTTTGCCCGGGAGTTATCCCAACATCCGATGGATAAAATGTTTCCTGGTTCTGGGAGCGCTGATACTGGCCGTCTTTGCCCTGGCCGGCCCCCAGGCAGGATTCCGGTGGGAAAAAACCCACCAGAAAGGGGTGGATATCATGATCGCCCTGGATTGTTCCAATAGTATGCTGGCACAAGATATCAAGCCCAATCGGCTGGAGCAGGCCAAAAGGGAGATCATTGACCTGATCCGATTAATGAAATCCGACAGGGCCGGGCTTGTGGCCTTTGCCGGCCAGGCCATTCTCCAATGCCCTCTGACCCTGGACCATGAAACCTTTAATATTTTTTTGCGGGTATTGACCCCAGACTATCTGCCCGTTGGCGGCACCAATCTGGCCGCGGCCATGGAAACCTGCTATTCCGGATTTGAAAAAGGATCAGACACGGACAAGGCCATTGTTTTGATCACGGACGGAGAAAACACGGCAGGAGGGGAAACAGAAGAAATCGCCAGAAAGATGGCCGCAGAGGGGATAAAGGTTTTTTGCATCGGGGTGGGGGATCCGGCGGGTGCTCCCATACCCGATGCTGCCGGGGGGTTTAAAAAAGACGGTCAGGGCAATATCATCCTGTCCCGGGCGGATGATAAAGGCCTAGAGAAGATTGCGGCCCTCACCAGCGGCCGGTATGTAAGGTCTGTGGCGGGCAATATGGACCTGGACCAGATATATACCCAGGATATTTTAAACACCATGGAACGTAAAACACTGACCCAGGGGAAAAAAAAGGTGTGGGAACAGCGATTCCAGTGGTTTTTGTTTCCCTGTATATTGCTCCTTTTCATAGAAATGATATTGCCCCTGAAAAAAAAATCGGCAAGTATCGGCCTTGTTCTGCTGGTCCTGGCGCTGGGCATGGGAATCCGGGTTACACCTGCAGAAGCAGCGCTTTTTTCTTCCCATGTTAAAAAGGGGCTTGCCGCCTATGAATCCAACCACTTTGACCAGGCCAAAACCCATTTTATTGATGCCCAGCTCCAAAGTCCGGATGACCTGAGGCATTATTATAATATCGGGGCGGCCGCCTATATGAACAAGGAATATGAACAGGCAGAGAAAAATTTTGCCCAGGCAGCCGCATCTTCTGATCCGGATCTGCGCCACAAGGCCATGTACAACCTGGCCAATACGCGATACCGCCTGGGCAAACTGCCCCAGGCCATTGCGGACTATGAGGCGATTTTGACCGCCTTTCCCGATGACCGCCAGGCCCGGGAAAACCTTGAATTTGTGAAACAAAAACAGGAAGAGGAAAAACAGCAGAAGCAAAAGGATTCCAAGGAAAATCAGGATTCCAAAGAGGACCAGAAGGATCAGGAGGAGCAAAAGGAGAAAAAAGACCCGGGAAATCAGAAAAATACCGACCAGGGCGACCAGGACTCCGGGCAGAATCAGGACCCGGGAAACCCTGAATCGGGAAATAAGGATCAAGACCAGGAGAAACAACATCCTCAGGACGTCTCCCAGGAGGGTCAAACCCGTCCTGATACCGATCCGCAAAAAGACCAGAACCCATCGGATGAGGCCATGGGCAAAGCTTCAGAAGGCAAAGATGATGGGGACAAACAAGGTCAGGGGCAATCCGCATTATTGGAAAACCGGCTGAACCGCCTGGAGGACAAGCCCGGCATGGGGCTGGTGCCCGTGATTCAACAACAGACCATTGAAAAAGACTGGTAAGGCAATGACGGAAAAAAAGAGATTCCCAAAGACAGGCGTATGGGCCATGCTAGTGTTGACCATGGGTACAGCCCTGCTGCTGCCCGCAACCGGCATCTGTTTCCAGGTGATGGCCCAGGTGGACAAGACACGGATTGCCCCGGTGGAAAGGATCTCGCTTGAGGTTGTCGTGGACGGGGGGCAGGCTGAGGTTGATCTGTCGCCCATTGTTGATTTTCAAATTTTGCCCTCGGGTACCTCCACCAGCAGAAGTTATGCCAATGGGGAATGGGCCTATCAGGTGGTTTACCGGTATCAGCTGGTCCCGGAAAAAACAGGGGTGCTGGTGATCCCGCCCTTAAAGGTCGTTCACGAAAAACAGACCCTCATGACCGAGGAAATCCGGATACTGGTGTCAGAAGCGCCCCCCCCGGCAGACCAGCCCAGGCAATTGTTTGTAGAAGCCCAGGTGACGTCCCCGGACCTTGTGGTGGGTCAGCAGACGGTTTACACCATTAAATTGTTTGCCGCAGCCCGGTTTGCCAGGGCCTCTCTTAAAGCCCCTGCCTTTGCGTCCTTTGCAGCCCGGGAGCTGGAGGAACGAAAAAATTATACCCAGACCGTCAACGGCATCCCCTATCTGGTAAATGAAGTCTATTATATTCTCCAGGCGGAAAAGCCCGGCCGGTTTGAGATTGCTCCTGCCGTTATCATGGCCGATCTGATACAGCCTTCTGCCAACGACCCCCTTAATTCCTTTTTTAATGATTCTTTTTTTTCCGCTGCCCGGACAAAATCGGTACAGGTTGCTTCCAATTCCGTAAGCCTTGGGGTGAATCCGCTTCCCTCCCCGCCAGGAGATAAGACTTTTTCAGGTCTTGTGGGGCAATTTACAATGGGGGCCGCCATTGATAAGTCCACGCTTTCTGTGGGAGAGTCTGCCACCCTGACCCTTACCATACAGGGGACGGGCAATATCATGGATGCCGGGTCTTTGCCGGTGGCCCTGGATGAACGCCAGGTAAAAATTTATGAGGATACCCCCATTGAAGAGACGGCAGCCACAGCACAAGGGTATTCCGGTAAAAAAATTTTCAAGCGTGCCCTGGTTCCGGTGCAGGAAGGAACCCTGGTCATTCCTTCCCTTTCTCTGACCTATTTTGATGTGGATGCCCATGAATACAAAACAATCCTAAGCGATAAAATTTTTCTGGATGTGAAGGGGAACTCCGCCATCTTGACCCCAAAGCCCCTGGCGGAAGATGACCCTGGGTCAGGCCCGGGAAATAAAACAGACCACCCGGTCGGACCCGTCAAACAGGAAGTGGTGATGGTGAACAAGGATATACTGGATATTCGGGACACCATTTCCATCCTGTCCAACCCCGGCCACTTTGATTTTTGGCTCTTTGTCCTGCTGGTGATGGCTCCGGGACTGATTTACGGCTGTTTTGCCCTTATGTTCCACCTTCAAACCCGTGAAAAATCCATTGGCACCCGCATGGGCCAAAAGGCCCGGCAAGCCCTGAAAACAGCCGAAAAACTGGCTGGCTCAGGCAAACCGTTTTTAAATCACCTGCAGCTGGGGCTTGCGGCCGCAATTCTGGCAAAGGCGGATAAACAAGGGGAGAGCCTGACCTGCCATGAGGCAAGGCAGATTCTTACCCGGACAGGGACACAGCCGGCTCTCATGGATGAGGTGGATACCCTGATTGAAACATTGGATGCCAGCCGGTTTGGGGGACAGGCAATGGATGCTTCCACGGCGATCGTTCTTTTGGGCCGGGTCAAACAGGCC
>JAHIVS010000725.1 GCA_018816605.1 Pseudomonadota bacterium | reverse complement strand
GGCAAGATCATCAACATTGCCTCTATGTTGTCTTTTCAGGGCGGTATCATTGTTCCATCATACACTGCCGCAAAAAGTGGAGTGGCCGGAATCACCCGCGCATTGGCCAATGAATGGGCTCAATATGGCGTAAACGTGAACGCGATTGCCCCGGGTTATATGGCCACTGCCAACACTGCTGCTCTTCGTAATGATGAAGCACGAGCTCCAGCAATCTTGTCACGCATCCCCGCCGGACGTTGGGGAACCCCAGATGACTTGAGAGGAGTGATGGTGTTTTTAGCTTCAAGAGCTTCAGATTATTTACACGGCTCCATCATCCCCGTGGATGGTGGATGGTTAACAAGATAATCTGACGATTACTGTCACTAATTCATGCTTTTGAAAACTCAATTGCAGTTTTGATTAAGGTGTGATTTCTGACAGGTTGGTTATCTACTTAATTTAGTATTGATATTATTAGGAAACCAGTCCTGATTGAATTGTTTGTAGAAACATGTTTTTTGAAAATATATAACTTGAAATATGGAGTTAATAATGGGTTTTATTACACGCAGAGAAGGGCTTGAATTTACGCCTACAAATATAGTGCTGGATTTCTTAAATGCGAAACAATGTAAGATCCTTTACCGTTTGCGTCGACAGACAGGGTTGCAAGAGCATAGAGATCGCGCACAAGACAGAGCAAAGGGAAGTTCCCTCCACATTCTTGAATATGTAGAGAAATCGAAATACCCTATTGTCGTGGAATATGCTGAAGAACCTCAATACAAATCTTTCAATCCGCTTTTTTCGCCAGATGGAACCAGAGTATTATTCAATCAGACATTTGGAACCACTGATATATTTGTTCTCCCTATTGGTGACGAAAAGCCCATAAAAGTGGGGGTTGGGGCGAATCCGCACTGGTTTGTTGATCAGAATACTAATAAAACACACATTGTTTATAGAGACACAAACGCAATGTTTGATGCTGTTCCGCAACCCGGCAAAACATTTATGGTAGAACTCGATAAGAATAATCAGCCAAGCGGAAACCCCGTACTGATATCCAATTTTGGTTATGGCGGTGGTATTTCAACCGATGGGCGCTATCTTTGTACTGCATTTAAGTTGTCATGCATTTTAGATCGGCAGACTGGAATCCTTTCAGCGCCATGGGGCACAGTGGTTCACTATCCTGATAGTACTAATCAATGTTGTTGTCCATCGATTTCTCCTGACGACAGCGGACAACTCATGGTGCTTCGATGGCCTCATGAACGTTTCTCCATCACCGATTTCACAGGAAACACGCGCATTCATTTCCAATTACCAGAGGGTTTCGAAGAGTGGCAGACACCTGAATGGTCTACGCACCCCAATTTCTGCACTGCATCTGCCATGAACAAAGAACTTCTTTACAACTTGTTTATGATTAATATCAATCACAAAAAATATCTGCAGATCACATCAGATAGCGGTTACGTACATGGTCACCTATGGGTAGGCGAGCAAAAATAATCTCTGTTCGATGATCCAAATAGAAACCGCAAAGGTGATTATTACGATTACCCTGATTGCCTTTGGGGGTAGAAAATCACACAATAAGTGGCTTTTCGTAGGCGATAATTATTCAGCCTGGAATGCTGGCAAGTTCTACACTTTAAGAATACTATCGCCACACCTTGCTGGCTGACACCCAGGTGTGCCAAAAGCAAGTACACCAGCCACCTCAAAGCATGGAACAGACATAGCAATCACCATGTTATTCTGCTTCTCTATTAGTTTTTAGTGAATTACTGGTTGAATGTTGTTAAATCTGTTTGCTTCTTTCAAACTCAACCTTTTTCTATACTTATTTTTGACAAGATCTTACAATTTATTTTTGCAGCACGCCGTTGACCAAGCGTTTTTCCTCCCGATTATCTTTTTTCGATTTGCCCCGTATTCAATTAAAATAAGTAGGTCGTATTAAAAACATGGTCAAGAATTGCAACACTTGATTTCAGAGCAGTAACAGATCTCTGCTATTCGCCATTAAGCCCTAAACCCCCTCTAAAATACCGTCTAGAGGCTGAGCCATCACTTTTTTATTAGAATGGTTGGATTCCAGTCGGTCTCATTACAGCAATAATTATGTGAACCAATTTACCAAGTTACAAGAGATTGAAACACTTGTTTAGCATCTTGTCCTTGTTGGACTTGAACAGGAAGAGCAATAATTTCACTAATGCCCTTAATTCGATTCTAATTGTTTTGGTCTTTTGACCAAACAACAGAAAGCAGATTCGAAATAGCCACAAAGGTTATAGCTTCCTTCTCTACACCAGGTAACACTCTTTCTAATTCTAGTTTGGTAATAAGACACGTATAAATTTCAACCCTGAACCTACCACCAAAGTTTGATTTCCAGTTGAAATCGTATTTACTTTTGGGTTCTTCTGTCGAGTTATTCCAGTTTGCAATTGTCCTAGATTGGTATCGCCTACTCTAACTACAGACCGCAAAGTATAAGAATGTAATATTTCATCAATAATCTCAGTTACTATGAATAAATCAAACCCAACAACTACTGCTAGCTGTTTTCATTGGTATCTATTTAAGCTCCTATAAGAAAATTAATAACAAAAACCTGCGTTTTTACTGCGCCAGGCGCAAAACGCAGGAGCTTGTGTATTCAATAAAAGTTCCGGATATGTAATTGAACTGATAAAATATGTTCAGACAAAAATCAGAATACGAACAGTGAAGTGTCGTTAAAGAGGACGCCCTGGTTGAGCTATAAGCGGCTTACCGATCATCCTGGTAAAATCTTCTTTTTTAGTAAAAACAATTCGTATTTATAGACTTCGCAAAAGAGGGTACCCTTGGGGTACAGGCTGGCGTGGAAATATATTCAGGACAGCAGAAACCATCGAAATCATCATGAGTAAATTAAACGCCTTCATTACAGCAAGCATGTCCACACGCTATACACTAGAGACTCCCGGTGGAAGGCAATTAATCCTTTCCATTGGTATATCAAACGCTGAGCTCGACAATCTGTTATTACAACATCAGGCT
>JAHIVS010000306.1 GCA_018816605.1 Pseudomonadota bacterium | reverse complement strand
TCGGCGATACTCGGCAACAGATACTGACTTTCGGTCCATACTTCTGCGGTGCAGAATCTTGGGCTGGATGATGAAGCGATCCTTGAAATCATGATGGTTGTGGATCTTTTCAGCGGATTTAACAAGCTGAATGACGGGTTACAGGTGGAGCTGGACGAAAAACCCTGGTTTGGCTGAGGATAATGGTAACCGTTGTGCCGTGGGCATAAATAGATAGTAAAAAGATCTGCCCCGGAAATGTTCCGGGGCAGGTCAAAAGAGTGGGTCAAACTATGCTTTTAGGAGAAATCATATCCTCTTTCACCATGCAGGGCCTGATCCATTCCAATGAACTCTTTTTCCTGGTCAAGCCGGAAACCGACGGTCTTGTCAACAATAATACAGATGATAAAAGTGACCGTCCCCGCCAGAAGAATGGTGACCCCCATACCTTTGAGTTGAATCAGAAACTGGTCAAACAGGGTCCAGGTTCTCCCGGCTGCTTCTGAAGCAGATGCCAGCCATGATTCCCGAATAAAAAAGCTTAACAAAAGGACCCCCAACCCGCTGCCAACCCCATGAATCCCAAAACAGTCAAGGGTGTCGTCATATCCCAGCTTGATTTTCAGCTGCAATGCATAAAAGCAGACCAAGGCCGAAGCAGATCCCAGCACCATGGCACCCATGGGCTGAACCACGGCAGCCGCCGGTGTGATGACCACAAGACCGGCAAGGGTGCCGGAAGCAAAGCCCAGGGCAGATGCCTTTTTGTATAAAAACCCTTCAATGGAAAGCCAGACCAGCGCGCCTGTGGCAGCGGAAATCTGGGTCATGGCCAAGGCCCTTGCGGAATCCAACCCGCTCTGGAGGGTGGAGCCGGCATTAAAACCAAACCATCCCACCCATAAAAGTCCTGCGCCCATCAGGGTCATGACCAGGTTGTTCGGCCGGATACCGATTTTGGGATGTCCGATTCTCGGGCCAAGGTAGATGGCAGCGACCAGGGCACTGACGCCGGCCGATACGTGAATCACCAAACCGCCGGCAAGGTCGATAACGCCGGCTGCCCCGGCATTGAAAAGCCAGCCGTCAGGCGCCCAGATCCAGTGGCACAGCGGACTGTAAACCGCCAGAAACCAAAGGGAAATAAACAGAATATATCCTCTCAGGTAAACCCTTTCAGCCAGTGCACCACTGATCAAGGCAGGGGTGATGATGGCAAACTTGCCCTGGAACATGGCAATAATATATTCAGGTATGCCGTTTGTGATGGTTTCATCAATGCCTCTTAAACAAAAATAATCCGGGTTCCAGCCGACAAATCCCCCCAGGATACTTTTCCCAAAGGTGAGTGAATACCCACATATGACCCACAATACCCCGATGACGGCCATGGCCACAAAGGTGTGCATCATGGTCCCCAAAACATTTTTAGTCCGGACAAGGCCGCCGTAGAACATGGCAAGGCCCGGCATCATCAATAGAACAAGGGCGGTGGAAATCAGCATCCAGCTGGTATTCCCGGAATCAATGGTAGATCCGGAAGCAGCAAAGGCCACAGCAGGAAGCGAAAAAAACAGGGGCAGGCTTGCGGTAATCTTCTTTATGAACATGTTGGTCCTCCATTGGTTATATTTTGGTAGGTTATAGCAATTGCCATGCCATTTTTGTAGCATTAAGGGTTAACCGCTTGAAGGGCTTACCAATCAATGGTTTCAATGAATTTTAAATATTTATTTTGACCACAATCAGATTGCAGACCCTATAAATTACTATTTTGTGATAATTAGTGTGTTTTTTTAATTCCATTTTTGTAATATGGTCAATTTGGGGAGGAACAGGCCGCAATTGATGACATTTTTGCAATAAAAAGCCAAGATCATATGGCATGCACCGATTCGATCTGTTATAGAGAATGGAAAGAAAATAATGAGGAGAAAATATGTTTATCAACGGCCAATGGATATGCCTATTTACCGGGAAGAAACCTTTGGGCCCGTGGTTCCCGTCATCACCTATGAAGATGAGGACGATCTGTTAACAATGGCAAACGATACCGACTACGGACTTGCCGCCTATGTCTATACCAAGTCCTATTCAAGGGCCATGAAATTTTTTGAGGAGTTAAATTTAGGCATCATCGGCATCAATGACATCAACCCCACCTCGGCTGCCGCCCCCTTTGGCGGAATGAAAATGAGCGGGATGGGCCGGGAAGGCGCCATTGAAGGTCTTGATGAATACCTTGAGACCAAATTGGGGGGATTCTCATTAAACACCTGATCCCCCCTCTTTATTGTCAATTGCTGGCAACTATCGGCCACTAACTGCCAATTATTCCGGCAGCTCCCTATTCCGGCAGCACCCTGACCGCCCCTTCATCGGCAGAGGCTGCCAGGAGGGCATAGGCCTTAAGGGCCTGGGATACCACACGCCCCCGGCCCACCGGTTTCCAGGCATTTTTACCCTTGGCCTCTTCCCGGACTCTTCTGGCAGCGAGTTCTTCCTTGCTGATCTTGATGTTGATGGCCCTGTCGGGAATGCTGATTTCGATCATATCCCCCTCCTCAACCAGCCCGATGGCCCCGCCGGAAGCAGCTTCTGGAGAGACATGACCGATGGAAAGGCCCGAGGTTCCGCCGGAGAAGCGGCCATCGGTAATCAGGGCACATTCCTTGCCC
>JAHIVS010000305.1 GCA_018816605.1 Pseudomonadota bacterium | reverse complement strand
CTGGTCATTGTGGCGCCTTTGTATATCCCGTTGATCATCAGCATGGGGTTCAACCCCATATGGTACGGGGTTCTGTATACGGTCACCTGCCAGATTGCCTATATGACACCCCCCTTCGGCTACAATCTGTTTTTAATGAAGGCCATGGCCCCCCCGGAGATCACGCTGGTGGATATCTACAAATCCATTGTGCCCTTTGTACTGCTCATGTGCTTTGGGCTGGCACTTATCATGATCTTCCCCCAGATCGCCCTGTGGCTGCCTGAATTTTATTACGGCAAATAGAAGATGATACAAAATTGCCCGGCAAAAAAGGTGCCGGGCTTTGTCGCCTCCCAGGCAGATCTTGACCAGCGCCTGGCCGCCAAGCCGGAGGGGTGGTCAACTTTTTACAGGGAAACGGCAGTTTGGAGGGTGTCTAAGCCAACCCCTAGCGCCGGGTTTTGAATCTGTCCTCTCCGGCTTCGAGCTGGTTGAGGATCTCAAGATAGGTGGTGTAGCGTTCTTTTGAAATATCGCCGGACAGAACCAGTTCTGCAACACGGCAGCCCGGTTCTGTCCGATGCCTGCAATCCCGGAAACGGCAGACGCCTTCCATGGCCTGCTCAAACCCGGGAAAATACCCCGCCAGATCCGCTGCTGAAACATCCACCAGGCCGAATTCGTTGAATCCCGGGGTATCCACCAGTTCCCCGCCGCCCGGAAGCGAATGAAGGGTGGAGACGGTGGTGGTGTTGCACCCCCTGGAGCCTGCGGTATAGAGCTCCCCCACCCGAAGGTCCAGTGCCGGACAAATGGCATTGAGCAGGCTGCTTTTGCCCACCCCTGTTATACCCACGAAAAAACTGCGGAACCCCTTGCCCAGAAAAGCTTCCAAGGCATCGAGCCCCTCTCCTGTGACAGCGCTCACCAAAAAAATATCCACAATTTTCCCATAGGAGGCCACAAGCCCGTCAGCAAAGGGGCCTGCATCCCCACGATCGCACTTGTTGACCACCAGTACCGGAACCAGCGACGCCTCCCTGGCTGCGACAATGGCCTGGTCAACATACCCGAAGGAGGGCAGGGGCAGCGGTGCGACCACCACACCCAGAACATCCAGGTTGGCGCCGACAATCCGGATGCTGCCCCGGGAATCTTTTCTGCAAAGCCTGGTTCTCCGGGCCAGTCGGGTCAGCAGTCCGTTGCCCACGACCACATCGTCGCCGACCACATGGCCTGAACTCCGTTTTACCTTAACCATCTGCCGTTCTCCGGATTCAAACAGAATCTCCACAGCAACACCGTGGTGGGCCACGATCACACCCTTCTGCTCCGGGTCAGGACAAGGACACTTTTTTCCCCTGTCGTTTCCACCACCTTTTTTTGCCATTTTTGACACACCCCTTGTATTGTTTGACACTTCCCGGGAATATGACAAACCAAATTGCAGTGCCATAGAATCAGGGATGCCACCGGGCTTTATTTTTTCCAACTCCCTTTTAAGCTAAGCATTATACCAGACTTGATATTTTTTCCATAAAAAAATATACCAAGGCCAGGAGAACATTGCCTTTCTGGTATCTTTCTTGCTATATTCACGATTTCAGTCATATAAGAATGAACCAAACCATAGGGATAAGACAAATGGACAATTTAATTAAAGAACTGCTGTGCCTGGAAGGAAAACGGGCGGTCATAACCGGAGGGTCGGCTGGAATCGGTGCTTCAACGGCCCAATTGCTTGCCAGAATGGGGGCAGATGTGGTAATCTTGGACATTTCCAGGGACCAAGGAGAAGCGACAGCGGCCCAGATACGCAAACAAGGATTAAAGGCCAGATTTATGGCCTGTGATGTAACCTGCGAGTCAGACTGCATCAAAATTGCCCAGACCCTTTCATCGACGGGTCCTCACCTGGATATTCTGTTCAACAATGCGGGCGTGATTGTCCGGAAAAGCGTGACAGACCTTTCAGAGCCGGAATGGAATGCCGTCATTGATGTCAGCCTGAAGGGGGCCTATCTGCTGTCAAAGCATCTCATTCCCCTGATGAAGGAAAAAGGCGGAGCCATTGTCAATACCGGATCCGGCTGGAGCCTTAAGGGAGGGGATAATGCTGCCGCCTATTGCGCGGCCAAGGCAGGGGTGCTGAACCTCACCCGGGCAATGGCCATTGACTACGGAAAATACAATATCCGGGTCAATTGCGTCTGCCCCGGCGACACGGACACAGAACTTCTCCGCTCGGAAGCCAGGCAGCTGGGAGCAGATGAAACCGCGTTTCTAAAGGAGGCCTCTGCCAGGCCCCTGGGAAGAATGGGAACCCCGGATGACATTGCAAAATCCGTACTCTTCCTGGTGTCGGGCATGTCCGCCTGGATTTCCGGCACCTCCCTTCTGGTGGACGGAGGTGGAATGGCCTAAAACTTCAAACGATTATCCCTTTACACGCCTTCCAAAGCTTGCTAAAGGTTAGCCTATAAGATAGGGCCGAACGAAAAAGGGGTTGCCTTGTTCATCGGTCTGACCGGAGATTGCCGGTTCAGAAAGGGAAAGGACTGCGGATGAAACACCAAAAAGGATACCTGAAAAGCAATCGGGCAACCAATGTTTTTTATCAATATTGGCTGCCCGAGAATGAACCCAAGGCGGTCCTTTTTGTTGTCCATGGACTGGCGGAGCATAGCGGGCGGTATATGAACCTTGTCAATCACTTTGTTCCGGCCGGCTATGCTGTATACGGGATCGATCACATCGGACACGGAAAATCCGACGGCAAAAGGGTCTATGTGGAAAGATTCCGGGATTTTACAAAAACACTCAAGATATATTTTGACTGTGTCCGGAACTGGCAGCCCCAAACGCCGATATATCTGGTCGGCCACAGCATGGGCGGTCTGATTGGCGCCACCTACCTGCTGGAACATCAGAAGGACTTTTCCGGCGCCATTCTTTCCGGACCCGGCGTCAAACTGCCGGACCATCTTTCCCAAATCACTATTTGGGCCGGGAAAATACTTTCCGTCCTCATGCCCACGGCAGGGGTTGCACCATTGAACTATGAGGGCATAAGCCGGGATCCAGAAGTGGTGGCCGCCTATGCCAATGACCCCCTGGTTTATACCGGAAAAATCACCGCCCGCCTTGCTGCAGAGATGATGAAGGCCATCGTCCGTCTTGCAGACCATGCTGCAAAAATACGCCTGCCCCTGCTGATCGCCCAGGGAGGCTGCGATACCATTGTCGATCCCGACGGTGCCCAGCGTCTCTACGACCAGGTGGGTTCAACGGATAAAGCCATCAAGATCTATGACCCATTGTACCATGAAATATTTAATGAGCCCGAACACGAAACGGTTTTAACGGATGTGCAATTGTGGATCGAATCCCGTTGCGCTTAATCATTCGGGGCTTTTAGTTTTTTGCGGTTTCAACGCCAGCCGGTCTTGGAAATTCCGTGTCCCTCCTTGTTGCCCATTCAGGCGATCAGCCCCAGCGCCCGGTAGGTATTGCGGCCGGCAATGCCGTCAGGCTCCAGTCCGTTCTCCCTTTGCCAGGCCTTGAGTGTTGCCTCGGTTTTTTGGCCGAATTTACCATCCGCTTCTATTCCCAAGGCAATCTGAAGTTTTCTGACCCAGGGTCCTCTGGAGTTATTTTTAACCGTAACATACTCAATTGACGGCCCTGTTGTTTCAAAATGGGAAGGCCTTCCGCCTGCCATGACACTTGCAGAAGAACGGACACTTTCAACCCGGAGGCCCCAGCCCTTTCCAAAGTCAGACCAGGTGGAAAGACTGCGCAGAAAAGTGAGCCGATGATCACACACAAGATCAATGACCTTAATGGGATCATGATCACTGACACGGGAAAGGGTCTCAGGGCCGATACTGCCGTCCTGATCTGCTCCCACCGAACGCTGCAGCCATTTTGCCCCCCGCCCGGGCCCGGAATTCACGGCTGCATCAAAAACAGCATAGTCAATACCAGACGGCAGATCATTACAATGGCACTTGTGCCAATATCCTGCGGCATAGATTTTTTCCAGTTCTTCATCGGATATTTTCCTAAGATCTGCCTTGGTTTTATGTTCACCAAAATGACGTCTATAGGTAATCAGGGTAACCCCCTTCATCGTAGCCCCCCCGGGATCCCTGGGATGATCGGCCCATCCCCCTTCATGAACCAGTACATGATTGAGCGCATTTTTAAAATTTATTTCCATTCCTCACCCCTCCTTAACAATGCCATCATTTTTTTTCCATGGGGTCTCCGGGATATAAACTTGATTCGGTAATCGACATGGCTTTTCCCGGTGAATAAAACAATTCCCAGTTTCCGTCCCCCTGGACCCAGACAAGAAAAACATGCTCATACCCCACCAGCAAACCAAAAGACTGGGCGCAAAAATTCAAACCGACGCCTGTTCGCCGTATCCGCCGCCAGGTAATCCGCTCATTGGAGCCGACAGCGGTTTCGACCTCATTCAATACCGCTGGAAAGCCGATCACGGTATCGTGCCCCTCTGAATCACAATAGCGCACAGAACACCCGCAACCGATGAACAGGATAAAAACGGCCCCAAGGCACACGCGCAGGATGACACTCTTTTTCATTGTTATTAGATCCAACGATCTTAAAACAGATCCCGGGCCTTTGCCTAGGTGGTTTCAGCTTTAAAAATCAAAACAAGCCCTGCCCCGCCGGGCAGCTCTTTGAGTTGAATCAACTCCCATCCATATTTGCCCTTCTTGCTCAATTCCAGACCGAATATGATGCGCTCCTGATCCTGGGCAATTTCAGACAATGATTTGCCGTAGGTTTCCACAAGATACTTGAATTCCATTGTTATGCTTCCTTTTTAAGGGTTTTTAAGTACTTCAGAAGTGTCTTTTTCCCCTCTTCTGTCAAACTTCTGTCCATGTCCTGGATGAACTGAACCGGTGTTTTGATATCCTGCTTTTCCAGAGCCCCTTTTGCCAGGTCCACAAGCTTTTGTTTTGCTTTCTCAAAAAGAACATCTTGGGCGCTGACTCTGTTGATTTCCTTTTCGATTTCCCCAGCCAGAATATTTGACGTTTTCAGGCTGTTCAAGGGAAGCAACTGCTTCTGGACATCTGGAATGCTTGCAAGATATTGTGCTGCACAACCGGTTGCAATGCTCTGTTTGATAATAATGCCCTGGTTAAAGGGAAGTGTCTCGGGATCGTTTGGTGGCGTATCGGTTTTACCCGCGGCACGCGCCCGCCGGGACCCCTCACCGATCACAATATCCGCATAGATGGAACGGACGGTGTCTGTCTCTTCATTGACAGGCACCATTGCATAGTTGGCCCGCTTGTAGCCCAGCAGAATTTCAAAAGGAGTGGCGGTTGCGCCTCCTTCTGGGGTTGAAAATTGGGTATGAAATCCGAAGCGTGTTCCGGTTGACAAAAGCAGAGGTTTGGCTCTTTTGACACCATTCTCCTGATCGCAATCCATTTGTGTTTGTGCGGGAATTTCGGCCAATTCCCTGGCCGCTATATTGGCCGCCTCGCCGGTGGCAAATATTTCATTGATATAATAGCCGCTGAACAATTTTACATCACTATCAAATGTCCCAAGGACAGAATATCCGTCTTTGCCATTGTCCGGAACATATGCAACCTCACTGCGGTCATAGCCGATTTTCAACCCGACATTGCCGGTATTTTTCACTTCAACACCAGCCACATTAAATTCGGTATAGGTACCGAAATGAAGATTTTTACTGCTGCATCCTGCAGCCAGCAAAACCACTGCCAGCCAGCAAGCCATGATAGTCTTGGGTAGGATCATTGTTTTTTCTCCTTTTGTTGAGATTGGCTTAGGGGTGTTGGATGTCACTGCCTTGATCCGGGGATTCGCGCTTGCCCGGGGCCAGGTTTAACAATTTCGCCGGTGGGCGATTATTTCCAGTTTCTTTCTGTAAACGCCAATGCGGTGATCGGACAGGAATGCCTTCCACGGCAATTTTTTAAAAATCAGCCCTTTTATTCTGTAGAAAAGGCTCACTGAATAGAGCAATTCCACTGAATCAAATTGTCCGCAGGGACAATTTGTGAGGTACCGCATATAACCGCCGTGGAGATAACCGCCAAACCGGGACAGCAGAAAAGACCGGATGGATTTTCCGATGCCTGGAATATATTGAACCATCCAGCTGATAACCGTAATTGTTTCTGTTCCCGGCGGCAGCATGGTCACACAATCGGCAGCATTCACCAGTCGATAGACCGGACTCTTGATATCGGCTATCCAATAATCGTCACCGACCCTTGGTGACCCGAAGGTGTAGCAGGCAGCAATCCCGCCTTTATGGGACAGCCGCTTGGCGGCAACGGTGGCAAGAGCCCCGCCCAGGCTATGCCCGGTAATGTACAGCGGCATGGATTGATATGCATCTTGATCCAGTGTTTCCTGAATATCAAAAGCAACATCTTCAAAGGCTTGCTTGAATCCCTGATGAACATTTCCCTTTGTTTCACATTTAACGGAAACCGCTTTTGCATCCGCTTTGATGTCTTTTATGCTGGTAGCTTCGGTTCCCCTGAAAGACAAAACAATGAACGATTCGCATGACACCAGAATCGCCTGGGTTCCATTGCTGTCAAATGTTGCACAAAGGTTCATTTTTAAAAAACCAAGTTCTACTTCAAGCTTCTCTTTTTCCTGGTCATGGTCATACCCTAAAAGTTCGATCAACTTGAGAAGGGAGGCCTGTTTGTTTGCATCCACAAGTTTGTTTATGTTTTCCAGAAAAAGCTGTTTGTGCTGAAGATTCGAGAAAAGGGGGTTAAATTTAATGTAAGCCAATTCTGAAAGGCAGGCCATAATCCAGGCAGTCCTGTCGCTGTAAGCCTGCCTGTATGCCGGCACTTTCATATCGATTAAACGCTGGGTCCGCTCTTTTTCCTCTGTTGTTTTTACGAGAATATTGACCATGATGACGCCTCCTTTCAATTATGGGTCCTGTTGGATTCTTTGGACTGGCAAACCAGGAATTCGCTGTTTCCCTCTGGTGGGTGACGGCCGGCGGCCAAAGGAAAAAAGCGCCAAAAAGCACAACAGAAATCTCTGGCATGCGATAACCGGGAAATACGCCTTTCGTTCAAAGCTTACGGGTTATGGGTATCTGATGTTGAGGTAAATTGAGATTTTTTTTATGGCTGGGAATGGGAATAGCAGAAGGTATGATGATTCGCACGATTGGTTTGATTTGTATCCGGGCATCTTAAGAATTCATAACACCATGAGGACGAAAAGGTCGGAACAATCTGGAGGAAAGACATGGCTCCGCCTTTTCCATTACCGGGACCCCGGTTGGG
Source organism: Pseudomonadota bacterium (assembly GCA_018816605.1). The sequence goes on along the minus strand of JAHIVS010000305.1, from coordinate 1,412 downwards.
AAAGAAGATACTATTGCCATAGCTGGAAATCATGGAAAAATCAATCGGGGAAACCCTGATTTTTCAATTTTTTTATAAAAATCAGGGTTTCCCCGATTGACTTAGACATTTTCAAAGGGTAGGATTAACAATCATTTTCAAGACTGATATTCTTTCAAAAATCAGCTTGTCGTTTTTGGCCCCTGTCCGGAAAAAGGGGTTGAATCAAATACCAAGGTAATTGATTCTGTTGTGGATATCCGTATGCCATTTAACAGTTTCGGAGGGCTCTTAATTGAATATGAATACAAAAAAAACGGTTTATTAAAAAATTTTGTACAAAGCATTTTCTCGTTTTTAATGCCAATGACATCCCACACGTATGCATAAACTTCTTTCGAGGAAATAGACCCCTTCCACCTGCGAATGTGTTCCTGTAATTCCTTACCATAATGATCATTATACCTGGGCAGATTCCTATGACGAAGCAGGTCAAATGAGGATAAATTATTCATACGGCAACTGTCTTTTCCGCCCCAAGGGGTTGTTGCCATCTTAGGTAAAGCTCAAAAAACGGATCACCCGAAGTTTATTTTTTAAAAGGAGTCCGATCCATGAAAATTAAAGTTTTTTCAAGTACACACGATCATCGCGGCGTATTTTCCATCAACCCTGGAACCTATTTTCGGGCCGGTATCTATGCCGGACTTGTGTTGTTTTGCTGGATTCAGGCGGCATTGGCCTGTAGCCTGAGCTTCATATCCCCGGCTCCGGGGTCGACCAGCTCCAGTGCCAATATCACCATTACGGGAACAGGGAGCGGAACGGGCAACCCAGGAGATTACGGTAGCGCAACCCTTTACCAGAACGGCACCGCTGTTTTCAACGTCAGCGGCGTCTTTACCGGGCTTGTGAATTTTTTTCAAAGCCAGGGCGTTTCCGTGACCTTGGCGGAGGGAGACAACCATTTTCTCGTGACCGGCAGCGTGGGCGGCTGCAGTGCCAGTGATTCCATGACAATTTACTATGCGCCCCCGAAAGATACGGAATTAGGCATCGGGGACAAAAAGGACAACTGCCGGCAGAACATGGCCGGCAATCCCGTCAACCTGTTCAACGGGAATAACTTTGAAACCCAAACGGATTTATCGTTCAGCTCTCCCTTTGTTGGAGGGCTTTCCTTTGAACGGTACTATAACAGCCAGAGCAGCATGGATGGACCAATAGGATACGGCTGGTCCCACAGTTTTTCATTCACCCTTTATCAAAGTGCCGGCGGAAACGAGAATCGAATAAAGGTCATGGACAACACCGGCCGGGGATATTATTTCCAGGATTATGACAACGACAGTGTATTTGAAGGGGAATTTTTGGAAACCTCTTCCGGGATGGTGGGCCCGGGCGGAAACTATGTATGGGAACATAATAATTTT
>JAHIVS010000710.1 GCA_018816605.1 Pseudomonadota bacterium | reverse complement strand
TTTTCATGTGAAGTGGGAGAATGTTCGCTTTCAACATACCTCGATTGTACAAGCAATTCTGGCCGAGAAATATTCCTCCGCAACCGCCAACCACGCTTTGTGTGGGCTGAGGGGAACCATGAAACGCGCATGGCTGTTGGGGCTCGTCTCAGCCGAGGATTATATGCGGACAGTACAGGTGGAGCGCGTTACCGGCTCTACGCTTCTTTCTGGCCAACAACTCACTTTCCAAGAAATTGACGCTCTGATGAAAGCCTGTGCAGCAGACAGAAAGAAAGCTGGCCGCCGCGATGCCGCAATACTCACGGTGCTCTACGTGGGTGGTTTACGCCGGGAAGAAGTGACCAAGGTCAAGTTATCTGAATATGATCCAGAGACCGGCAGGTTACTGGTACACGGCAAGGAAAACAAAGAACGTAACGTCTACCTGATGAACGAAGCCGGCAACGCAATGTCTGACTGGCTTACTGTCCGGGGAATAGCAGGAGAATACATTTTCACACCTATATTGAAAAATGAAAAAGTAAATATGCGTGTAGTCAAATCCATTTCGCCAGAAGCTATATTTAACGTTTGCCACAAAAGAGGAATTGAAGCCGGGGTAGTCTTCAGCCCGCACGATCTCAGGCGAACCTGTGTAAGTGATATGCTGGCACGCGGTATTGACTTGGCAACTGTATCAGAATATGTTGGCCATAATGACCCGAAAACCACACTTCGATACGACTTGCGAAACGAGGAACGGAAAAAGGATGCCGCGGCCATGCTGCATATTCCTTACGACAGATACAATTTTGGAACTGCCGGCAATGGAGCAGGGTAGGGGTATGAAAAGTCTATTTGAACAGGTTGCACGAATCCCTGACAACAACTCCCAATCAAAGAATCTTCTTTTGGGCGCTGTAGTCATTCAAGTCAATAACGCCTTTGAGTATTTGTCTGAAAAAGGCATGGGGCTTGTAGATGTGACCGAAAACGCCCCGATCATCACACCCTCCCATCCGGTAATCTGGATGGAGTATGATGATTACAAAGGCGCCACTTTGGGCTTCCTGATTCAAAAACTGGATAGCACGACCCCAGCCGCCAGGTGGACTTTGAAGATCACAGAGTTCACGCGTAAACAGTATGTCAGCGCTGGAATGCCGAAACCGCTATCTTTGGGCGATGGCGTTTCCATCCCTCTTAAGCACCGGATCTCGCTCGACGTTGAGGGTAAAATTGTGTCAAGCGGAGTACACACCTTCACGCCAGATACTGGCGTCGACCTTGAACTAACAGGTCAAGACCGGCTGGCGGTTCCCCTGTTCGCGCTGGTCTTGATGAACTGCGCGAACGTGAAATTGAAGGTGGTAAGACGCTTGGATGCCGGGGGGTTTTTTCAGGTCTTGAAAACCGGCATAGTGGCTGATCAGCCACAAGAAACTGAAAAAATGAGGGCTATTAATTCGATAAGGTTTGGACACCAGAAAGACTTTCGGCAGGGTCCGGGTCTATTTGGCCGGCACCACGGACTGTACTGGTGGGGATGTTAATTTATTTTCAAACACATGGAGAGAAAATATGAACACAAACCAACTAACAGAAGTGAATATTGTGACAAATAGCAGTTTTCTTGCTCACAAACTTCTTTTTTCCTATGTCGGAGATAAAGAGGTTTTACATCATAAAGAATACCGCATCAGACCCGACCAACTTGAAATAGCCAGAACCGGACTCTCTGGAGATCAAAATGCTGAATTTCTTGTTATTCCAACCGCTGACTGTTTATTGTTCATCAATCCTGCTCTTATGGTTGGCGCAAGGTTGATCAATGAAATCAACGTGCCTCAAACACTTGAAACCTTTCCCTCCGAAGCCATTGCAATCAACCGAAAGGATATTGGCCTAAAAGAGGCTGAAGATGACGATAATCCTCCACCCAAAAGAACCGACCTTAAAGGTGCGTTCTTCTACTTGGACAAAGACCTAGTGGAGAGCGACTCTCCCTGTGAGTTGTGGTTGATTGAAGATCAACACGACCCAAAAGAATATGTAGATCTGGCTATACAACTGAGACAATGGGATCATGGGTTATTTGGCGACATAATTCACATTGAGCAAGACGATAGTGGCGAGGATGTTTACTTGAATGCCAATCACATTGCGCTCATTGAGTTTAAACTTGAAGAAGATCCAAACAGTCTATGCGCGAAAGCTTTTGTTACTTTGGCAGACTACTTACACGACAACGAGGATTAAGGTCTTTCTGACACAGTTACACCCCAAATTGACGTATAAAAGGACCTTTTCTTGTCAAAAACGATTGTAGGGCTTCCTGTGGTTTTATATTGCCCCGCATTGTAGATCTTTCTGACTTCATAAAAAAACAAAAAGGGGAAAATTACGTATATCTATTGATACAAAAATAATCGTGGCAAAGATTTTTCCAAGAACCGCCACAGTGATTTGGAACTTATTCAACCAAAAATTGGGATTTATTGCTAATACTAACATTATGATCTAAAATTCTAAAATAATTACATATACAAAAATCGTTTTCGTTGACAATTAGCATCAATTTGGAGATAAATTTTTGGATAGAGATGTAACTGGATAGACAGCGAGAAGAAACCGATAAAGTTGTGACGGGGTTGCACTTAATGAATACAACAACAATTTGGATACCTATCGATTTTGTGGGCTGTATATCCACATAAAGACGTATACTTAAAATAGTGTCGTCTAGACAGCCATGCGGTGTTATGTAATAAACAGGTAATTGGCGCTCAGCCTATTGTGACAAAATATTTTGTCGATAGTTAATAATTATTAGAACACATGGATATTATTATGGACACTTCAGATGAAAATCAACTCATAGCACTTCAAAAATCTTTTACCTACCTCTGTAAAGAGGCAAAAGTGTTTGAAAAAGGTAATGAGATTAATAATATTAACCTTGATAAATTGTGGATAAACACCAAAACAAAAGAAAAATACGCTGAAATTGTCGAGGAATATATTCGATTACTCGCTCAAAATAGTGGCAAGATCGAAGATATTGTTATTGTTACTCCAGATACTATATCGCAAAACTATGGCGCAACACCAATTGTTTTTCTTGTTGCAGAAAAGCTAGGTTGTAAAGTCGCAATTTGGCAAGAGATGGGCGATTTTGTAAATCGAAGATCATGGCTAATTGGCGATATAAAGCCGCGCAAAAAGTGTATAATTGTTCAAGATGTTGTTCGTTCAGGAATTACTGTTCTAAAAATAATGCGCTCTTTTCAAAAATTGGAATGGCAACTAATAAAATATGCTGCATTAGTTTTGTATTGCCAAGACCCCAAGAAGCTCGAAGCAACGGAAAAAGAGTATAAAGCGTTTACGGGGGTTAACCTTCCTTTAGAATACTTAATAACAGACAACAAACTGCATTAACCTTGGGTGGAGAAAAAATAGTGAGTGACATCGATCAAACAATGACCAAAACCACCACCGTTATAGATTGGAGTTCGGGAATATTTGCAATTTTTTGGGGAGTTTGGTGGACAACTGTTTATGAAGCTGCTATTTCAAAAGCCGTTGAGCTTAATATACAGACTCCTTTTATTTTCAAACCCGGAATTTTATCTGCCTTATTGCCAATAATTGTTGCTGCTTATACTTTACTTTTTGTTATGTGGATGTGGAAAATAAGAAGTCTTCCATGGATACTATCTGTTAAAACAAGAATATTAATATTCGTACCAATTGTATTTTCTGTTCTTGGTTTTTGTTTCTTATATTATTCTTTGTTCCGAAATGATTTGATTACTATCCATCAATATATGTACGGGTCGATTTTGTCGTTTACTTGGATTTTTGTGACAAGTATAATAGCCCGTATTTCAAGGTACTGGGGTTAATAATTTAAGGATAGAAACACCCTTTGTGCCAATTAGGAGGAAATAATGCAAATTTTTGATGTTTTAGGATTAATTGTTTTTCCGTTGGGTCTTATCGGATGGATCGTATATGGTTTTGTTCAATCAATAATTATTAATAAAAGGACTAAAGTTATTAGTAGTGATTTAAATGAAGCTATAAAATTCATTGAAATTGATAACCCTGGCTTAGCTGCGATCGCCATCGAGAATGTAGAGAATATATTATCAGGCGCTGGGTTCGAGGCAAACAACTATGCATTGGCTAGTCACCTTTCTTGGTCTTCTTCTGAGGCACTAAGTTCAGAAAAACACATAATGAATGAAAGTGACATTCCTTTATATTACGACAGTGTTTCAACAGCGATAGACCAGGTGGACAGTGCAATAAAAAACCGCAATATCGCTGATTTTGCCATGTCGGTTGGACGAATATATTTACTAGACGCCCATTATCGAGTCCCAATCCGCAAAGAAAAAGAGGATGTGAAACCGCCTTCTTGGATAATTATCAACACCAAACAGCCGCTTTACCTTGTAAAAATGGTTTTAGATAAGGTCATTATGTTTTTAGAAGAAGATGACTTATATGCCGCTCAAGGGATAGTTAAACACGCCGTTCGCTCATTTTGCAAGGCAAATGTTGATGACGACTTAGCGCCAATCCCATTCTTAGCACTTAAGTGGACTCAGCGATATTTAGATTCGATTGAGGACGTCAGAGATTCGAAGCCTTTTTGGATGCGACCTGAAGACGCGGTATTAAAAACACTCAAAAAAGCTCGCGAAGCTTGCGCTTCTAACTCCTATCAAAATCTTGTCACCGTTATTTCAACGAGTACTGATGCCTACCGCACTCCCCGATTCTGATATCCTTGGTTCAACCGAGTCAATTCTTAGGCTGTTGTTTAGGGAGAGCAGTGGATTTAAGTTTGGCAAGTTTAATTATTCTATTTCTCCAGCCTCAGTATACGAACTATTGATAAATAGTAAATACAATAAGGATTATTATAGAAAGCGGATTGTTGTATTAGCCACGTCTGGGATTCCATTTGGAATGGCTTTTGCTCAAGTTTATGAGTGTCCTGTCCATTTTTATCTCCGTAAAGGGTGGGAAATTACCAATAATAGACTTGGCCCTCGACCTAAGATTCTCCCGATACTCCCGACAAATAGTAAACTATTATTAATAGACTCTCATTCCTTCACACAAAAAACAGCACTAGGCTGTCAAGAAACAATAATAAAAAATCGTGGTAACAACCATCAAGTGGAAGAATTGATAACATTGATTGGCCTTGACCATTTTGGGACGCAACCCAAAGATAAAATCCCAGAGACCTCATTTATTTCAATAATGAGTAATCAGGATTTATTAACAAGGCACTTTGGTTCTAGTTTGCAGACCGATTTATTAGATACCCTAAACAAAGAATCTGAGATATGGAAATCTCCAGAACAATCAGTTGACCCTGGAGCACTCAATCAGCCTCAATTTGAACTTTCTCGAGTCAGTTCCCTCGCACGGGACGTGTTTTACAAGCCATCAAGTGAACAGCTTCAATTAACGCTCATAAACAATAATTTTCAACACAAAAAAGCTCGGTTTGAGAAATACAAGTCAGACGATGGAGTGTTTGATCTATTTAGTAACACGACAGATATGGATATGATCAGGGCTGCTTGCAATAAATCAGGTGTTTTGAATGATTATGATATGTTAGTTGGTGTTCAGGCTATAGGAACCTCTCTTGCTTGGGCATTACTGTACAAAAGTGGCCTGAATACACCTATAATTTCAAGCTTTTGTGAAGCCGGAATTGTCCCTATTCCAGTAACTTCCTTAAATAATAAGAAGATTTTACTTATTCAAGGAAGGATGATAACAGGCTTAGATACTGCAACTTCAATTTCACGAATAGAACAATTAGGAGGGTCGTGTAATAATGTTCTTACGTTGTGGTGGAAACCAGAATTGTGGAACAAAATAAGATGCGCGCCTCTATTTAGGTTGATAGATCAAAGGGTCAAGTTCACAACTTTTTTCTGTTGAAATATGTTCTTCCCTCGCCAATGATATTTAGATTTTTTCTTGAAGCAGATCCCGCAATCTGTAATCTCGGACGCTGCCCAGGTTGTGGGTGGTGGTTTGAAGTCGGCGAGCTGGTGGACGATGCCGGCGACCTGGTAGGCTGCCAGGATTGCAGGGGGCTTGTTGTAGGAAGTAGTATAAGGGGTCAGCTCACGAAACGGAAAAAAATGTACGCTAAGGATTAACTTATGTGATTTGTTGAAAAGATAGAAAAAACAGTGATGAGAACCAACGGATCATCGATGTCGCCAGCGTGACCGGCAAGACCCTGCCTACCGGGCGAGAGCAGTCCCCAGGCGAGATATCTGCACTGATGATGGACTGCGAAATGATTCCTCCCCAGCAGGGGCGCTACTTTCAGTTATATTCCTGGTGGGTAGCTACTAAGAAAGTCATTTGTTTTCTAGGTTATCGAGGATACATAAGCAATCGCTTATTTGAATCAAAGATCTAGCAATTTCCTGTATTTTCTAAAAGCAGGCAATGAGGATAATACAGTTTCGGGGTTTTTTATCCCAACACACAAACCTGATTTGAAAACCCAGTTTGAATTGGTTACATTAATCAAGCCAAATACGCTTAGCGTTTCTCCAATACCTTTTATCGAATTGTTAAAAGCTGGCGAGATTTCGTCAATTTTTTGTTGATTGTTGGAAGAAACAGTTGCGTTAGTTAGAGAAAAATAAAATTTTGACTTAATATTAATTAAGGCAATATCTATCGTAGTTTTGCCGTTGTTTTTTGTACTTAATATTAAGGAATTAAATTGGTCAAAATTTTGTTTATTCATATTTTGAATTATTAGTTTATTGCTATTGATTGTGCTTTTAACTTCCGAATCTATCCAATCAACTACGAAAACGGGTAGTTTTTCTGATAACGAATGAAGGGTCCGCGTAAGATTTTTTTGTTTGGTCTTTTCTTTTTTGATAAAAATTTTTTGTTTTAATGAGCCAATTATATTTTTCATTATTTCCTCCTGTTTTGTGGGTTTTGACTAACGCGAAACGCGAAATAGTATCTATTTTCTGAATTCCACGTCAAGAAATAATCACCTTCATTTGTTCCCTTAAATCTTTCCTTGTGCTAGCAGAAAAAGAAGACCTGCCGGGTCCAGAACAAGGGAATTGTGATCTTTAAGGCACGCGAGGGTTATTTAAATTAATGAAGGTATCGACTTGGTGAACTTAGCAATATACTGTTCATGTCTTGGCAATGTAAAGTTATTTTTGGAGTTAATTCAAAGGGATTTGTTATTTTTTATCTGTTCCGTATAATTCAGCTCCATTTTTAGTTTTGAACCAAACTTCTGCAAAATATACTTCACCTTCTTTTAAAATGGGTTTTTCAGAATAATAATAGAAACCCCAAAAATTAGGAGTTATTGTAGATTGACGGAATCCTTCAAAGTTTACATTAAAACTCGATTCGTAGATTGACGGTTTTGTTTCTATTATGTAAAGTAAATCCATTTTCCTTTGTAAAATTCGAACTTTTGCTGTGCCAACACATCTGGTGGGTCTTCTTGATTCGTCTAATAATGCAAAATATACTCTGGCTGTTGAAAATGATTTACCTAAAAAGTTTTTTGATTGGGGGTTGTCAAAAGCCACACCAACTTCGGAAATAAATTTTGGGGGTAAGTCTGTGAAGGGAGTCATTGTTGGTGTTAAGCCACTGGTGGGTTTGCCACAACTATTGCAGAACTTACTTCCATCTTGATTTTGAGAACCGCAATTAGAACAAAACATGAATATTTCTCCTTTTTTCAATTATTTGAATTGTAAAATGTTTAACTTTTTCCTCTGGAAATCGTTCCTATAAAGTTAGTTATAGAAAACTAGACGAATTAAAAGTTTACTAAATAAGGATTGAACTAAATAATTATGCTTTAGTTGATTTTACTAAAAGGTAGTTAATAAATGCCGAACAAGCAACGAGCATAAAGATGGCATCTTCTGAATCAAGTGTAGGTTCATCTTGTAAAGCATGCCTAATGCCTTGATCGTCACTTGTCCACCCATATATGCTTGAAAAACCATTTTTTAATGCTTTATGAAACTTAACTTTCCCTGTTCTTTCAATACTATCTAATGCTGAACTTAACATTGCCTTTGGATTTCCTGAAATTTTGATTGCATAAGCTTCTACAGCTGAAATTGATTCTTTTATTGAGTTTCTAAAATCCGGATTATCTCGATCAGACAATTTAAGCAATGCGTCTTGAAGATGCTTCCTAATAACTGAATTAATTTCAGTGTTGGTTATTGCAGACTCAATTGTTTCAATTTCTTTTTCATCAATTATTGGAGTAATTACTCCTGATACAAATCTATATCCGCTCATGTTGTTTTCTAAAATCGAATTAATTGCTAAACAAAAAGATTCTGAATCTTGATAATCCAAATAGACGAAAAGCGGTATACAAGATTCCAAAAAATCGTATGTTTCATACCATTTAGCAAACCTGAGGAAAAATTCAGATAAGTGATCTTCAATTTCAAAAGTTCGTTTTGGAAATTTATTAATTTCTTTATTGAAATAACTTGTCCAAAGTCTTTTAAAAAATAAACCTAATCCATTATCCGAGGAAAAATAGTCGCTTTTCCTAAATGGTTCGAGTAGGTAGACGTAAAAAAAATTCCATAGATCAGTTAAAAGTTCTTCGTCTATCGATCCAATTTGGATAACTGTTCGAGGAGAAACTAAACCCATCCGTTCAGAAAACTTTTGTGGTTTCGGCATTTTTATAGTTCCCTCTTTTTGTTAATTTATTTCAATAATCGCTTTAATCTGGGCATTAATTTTTTTAAGATCGTTCTCGCTAAGCATCCGTGCGTTTTGTAGTAATTCCTGTTGAACAAAGCTTAATTTCCGTATTATTTCTGTTAAGTAGGGGGCAGCTCACGAAACGAAACAAATCGTACGCTAAGGATTTACAATTTCCTCGAAAGAACTTCATTCGCCTCCTTAAGCTTCGAGCCGACACAGCACAGTGCAAGATGTTCTGCTTTGAAAAAAGGGTAGATTTCACTATTTGATTGCAACGATCAGTGGTTGGAAAAAACGATCCCTGAGGGTGTTTACTTTTTTAAAACCAGCTTCCAAAAAGAGTTTCTCAAGTGTCGGAATTTCGACACAATAATACCTACCTCCGTGCAGGACACGAGTTGTCGCTTCCATACCACCTTTATCTTCAATAATATAAGAGGTGATTTCGTATTGATCACCTTCGAACTCCCAAACATCAAACATCACCAAGTCCCCACCCTCGATGGGATGAATGGTTCGCGGGAACATTTTCTTGCCATCCTGGTGTTCCATTTTGGCATAATCTCTGACACTCACCAGACACAACCCACCTTCTTTTGTGCATTGATAAAACTGTTTAAAAGCTTGCAAAATATCAGCATTACTCAACAAATGCGGAACAGAATTATCGCATGAGATCACCACATCAAACGGACCCGTGAATATCTCGCTCAATTTGCGCATGTCGGCTACCCGGAAATCAATAGTTAAGCCAACGTTTTTCGCTTCTACTTCAGCCTTCTCAACCTCTCCTACGGAAAGGTCCGAGGCGCAGACCTGGTATCCAAGGCGCGCCAGACCAATACTTTGTGTGCCAATACCGCAAGCGGCATCCAAAATCGTTTTCGCTGGAGTTTTCGAGTATTCGCTGAAGACATCATTCAATATCCCGGCTTGCCGAGTGACGCTGGCTTCCCAATCTTGGTAGACGTATTTGTAGTAGGGCGCCAGTTGATCATAGAATTGATTTGTCATTTTTACCCCCTTCTTGTATCACAATATTTTTTTTACAAACTAATTGGTGATTAAGATATTTAATTTGTTAAAAGCACCCTCAAATCGCCCCAAAGCTTCTTCAGGGATTTTTGATAATAAATCTGGGTGCTCTGATAAAAATCTTGCTTGTCGATAGTGATTGAATTGATTGCCGCTTGATAACGGATTTTCCTTTAAGTAATTCTCAATTTTCTTTAGGATTCTACCTGGTTTTTTACTAATTTCACCAAGCGACATCGGTTTTAATAATTCAGAACTGTATTCGTGATTAATTAAGTCTAAATAAAAATCTTCTCCAAACATATCTTCGATGTCAGCTTCAGCAGTTTTGGTGAATTCATTAAAGGTTAAGACGTTTCTCTTTGATAATAATTTTTTCTTAAATAAATCATCAATTTTTTGCTGATTTTTATTATCAATATCAATTAAAGTAGCAACAACCATTCCTTTTTGAGACCCTATCATTGATACATAAGCCGGAACTTTTCCAGCTCCACCAACAGGGGTAATTGTCCATCTTTCATCTAGACTAGTTCTTTTTTGAGATGAGAGATAACCTGAAATGATTTGCAGAAACAATAAATCTGATGCACCTTCAACAACAAGTGAATATGGACCAATAAATAGAGATTGATATATATCATACCCTAGGGCGCCTTGCAGCGGGAAAAGACTATCTTCTGTTGCGTCTAAAACTTCAGTTATTACCTTTGTGCCATCCTGCTCTTTGGGAATGATTCCATCTTCATCTGTACTTCTGTCTTGGACTATTCTCACTCTATCAAATTTCTTTGAGTCAACCATAAACGGTGAATGAGTTGTATAAATTACTTGATGATTTTGGCTTAATTCAGTTTCTAAATATCTTAACAAATCGGCTTGTGCGCGACCATGTAAAAACAGGCCGGGCTCATCTAATAATAAAATTAAAGGTTCATTTTTCTTTTTTTGTTGATCAAACCAAGCCAAAAATGAGAAAAACCAAACAAATCCACGTGATCGTGATCCTAATAATGTTGAGACTTGACGTCTTGAGTCATGAACCCTTGCCCATATATTTGTTCCTGATTGCATACCATTGGGATCTCCTGATTTACCAGGGCGGACATCAAATTTCATACTAATGTGTTTATTTTGTGACCAGTATTTAAGAACTTGTTTACTTAAATGGTTACTAGCTCCTTCAAGCTTATTAATTAAATCTTCTGTGCTTTCTGGAGATAAAAGTTGATCTAAATTCAACCTAGCCAGCTCAATTAATCCCAACAGTGGATAGTCTGAATTACACAATTTGTTCTGTTCAACTCTCTTTTTTAACTCATCAATATTTTCTGCGCCACTCATAATAAAAAACTCATCAAAATACATAAATTTTGGTAAGAGGCGTATTAGATACCTATCATAGAAATAAATTATGAAAGATTGCTTTGCATTTATTTCTTGTAAAATTAAATTAAGTCTGCTCAGGTGTTCTTCGGTTTCAGGGGTAATTAATTCTTTAATTTTATTATTTAAACTTTCTAATGAATTCGCAACTGATAATTTTTTTATTAAATCTTCAGGTAATTGCCCTTGTTCTAATATTTTATTAATTATTCGCGAGCTATTCAAAAAAAGTTGAATATATTGTTTATTGTTGTACCCTTTAGTAATTATTAATTCAGTTTTTTCAAAAATATCTACACCAAAATCTTCATTGATATTTTTTATTTCAATTGGTTCCAAATTGAAAACTGCTTTTACAACAATTGCGGGGGTCTTTTTTCCAGATTCAACATCTTGTCGATAATCCTCTACATCTGATCGGGGGTAATCATCAGTAACATCAAAATTACCAGCATCCGGAATAATTGGATTTATTCTATATAACGCACGTAAAATAGCGGTTTTCCCAGCTTCGTTTTTACCCACTAAGCAAGTAATATTTCCTATTTCAAATTCATTTGAATCTCTAATTGATTGAAACTCAGTGATTTTTGCTGTAACTAATTTCATAATATCCCTCCTCTTGAAAATGTACAAAAACGTAAAAACTAATTGTAAACTCAAGAAAGAGTATAGCATAAGTGGTGTTTTTAAACTTACCCACAGAAGCAAGGGTTCGAGTAGCGTATCGCAAAGACGAAGAGGCCGTAGTGGAACTATTCCGTCACATGAACGAGATGATCATTCAATTTATAGGACGGATTCAGACGCTTGAAAATCAGATAGCGAAGAACAGCAGCAACAGCAACAGCAAACCCCTTTCCAGCGATGGACACAATAAACCATCTCCGAAAAGTTTGCGACAACGACATAAGAAGAACGGCGGGCAACCCGGACACACTAGGAAAACACGCCAAATGGTTTTGGGGCCGGATCGAGTGTGAGCCGATGCCAACATTGCCAAACTTCTCTAGAGCAGGTGGATGCGGAAAGTGTGGAGAAACGTTACATCTTTGACAATCCACCCGTGAAGAAGGAAGTCACGGAAAAGCAAGCGGAGATTAAATGTTGTCCACGGAATAGCCGCTGGTCGGCGCTGGTGGTTTTCAGGTACTTTTACGCTCCGCGCCTGGCAGGACTGTAATGTGCGAATTGGGATTTCATAATAGTTAAGAGGAAGCAGAAGATACAGACGGACAGGTTGACGGCGACTGTTTTGGGGTTGTTCTTATTTGTAGGTGCTATAAAACCCTTTGTAGGATCGATTCAGAGACAAATTCATTGAAATTTCCAGCAAATTGGACCGGTAAGACTTTAATTTACATTTCTAAGCGTACTATTTCTTCCGTATCGTGAGCTGACCCCTAATAAACGGGTTAATAGTAGTGTTCTGTGTTGAGGCTGGAGTTTCCTAGCTCCAATCGTTTGTGCAGCAAATACCGATTCCTCAAGACAGTAAGGTTAATCTTTATTCACTATACCGGGCATCATAAAAGAAATCCCCCGTGTGGCAGGTAGCAGCACCATAAAACATTGAAACATTAATTTATCCCCAAAATCGTCTGAGCAACAAACACAGATTTTTCAACCGTTTCAATCCATGGCTGCTCTTCTTCTGGTGTTAAAACTGTGTTTTGGTTAGTGATTAAGGATAGTTGTTCGTCAATTAGTCTGTTGTTTTCTCTCACAGGACTATTCATCTCATTAATCGCCTTCGCCATCTGCCAGCGCTCAATATCATCTGGATTATCGCTTTGACCATATCCGCCAATAAAAGTGTTTATGTTAAAACCTGACCTAGTTTGAATACTTCGAAAAACTAGGTCGGGCGTATAGTGTGTTTGGAAGTAGTCTGCGTAACCTCTCTTGTCAAAATCCAATTTACTTCCAACGTCATCATAAACGACATGAACCATTGCGATCTGTGTGCTGTTTACACTATGCTTTCCGGCAAACCCATACATCAAATAGTTATGGTTTTGAAAGTGTATTCTAGTACAGGAGGTCGGAATTAATCGTCCGGCAATGTCAATATGAGGATATGGAAGCCCTTCAGTTCCCTTCACGCCACCATGAGAAAACACCCCTACACCCTCAATTGTTATTCCCTGATCAGCAAGCCACTGATGTTCAACTTTCGACAATTCTCGCATAAAGGACCAAACCGCATCTCGATTTATTGATCCATCGGCATTATATTGAAGGTCCATCACATTACATTCATCCATGGTTGCAGGAATGCCGGCCTTGAGCACCGGCGCCGGCGTAGGGGTGGTTGTAGGCGTTTTAGTAGGCTGCGGCGTGATCGTAGCAGTCGTTGTTGGCTGTGCTGTAGCCGCCGCGGTCTGTATCGGTGGTTGGGTGGAACATGCACTCAACAGTAGGGGTACCACGCATATTTGGGACAAAACGGCAAGCAGAAATACATAAATACCTTACATTCATGCGATAATTGACTTATTAACTTATCGAGGTGAATTGATTTTTGTAGGGGTGCTATGTCTGCTAATATTCTCAGTCCCGCCGAACGCCAAGAACTTACCACAATTCCTAACGAAATCAACGATATTGATCTCGTTAGATTCTTTAAATTATCATCAGCTGACTTATCCATCATTGATCCTCGCCAAAGACCATCCTATCGTTTTGATCAGGCTGCTCATATTTGTATTCTACGCTGGTTAGGATGGTCTCCGGTTACGTTGGATAAGCTTCCAGAAACCGTATACATGATATTGTGTCAACAACTGTGCATCGAGATTTCAGAAATAAATTCACAACCGCCAGCTGCGCGAACCAGCCGTCGTCACGCTGAAAATGCACGCAAACATCTAGAATGGAATAAATATTCCCCTGAGATGGGGTGTGAATTGACAAAGTGGTTGATACCGTTGGCTGAGGAACAAGATCAAGGGAGTGTATTATTTCATGTTTTATGTAGTCGCCTTTATCAAGAAAATGTGGTTCGTCCAGGGCTTGCTTATTTGGAACGGTTAGTCGAATCCGTCCGAAACTCTGTCAGGGAGCGAATCGCGCAAGAGGTCAATTCCAAATTGACTCTGGAGCAAAAAAACAACCTCGATGAAATGCTTATTGTTCAGCCAGGCGAAACGATGTCGCATTTCCAATATTTCAAAGAAACACCAAAACGCGCTTCAGGAAACGAGTTGATCGAAGTGTTGGAAAAAATTGAGAGCATTCGAAATCTCCACCTACCTAACCTGGCCTCAAATGAAGGAACCATTCACCCTAACCGTATAAAGCTCCTTGCCCGAAGGGCCAAAAAACGAACGATTTGGACTGCGGCCCAGCTCCGTCCTCAGCAGCGCTACCCCCTACTGGTCTGTTTTATGGACCAGGCCCTGCACGATTATGTTGACCTGGCGGTGACCATTTATATTGAGACGATCAAGAGCATTTTTCAACGCGCAGAAACCAAACGTGATAATGAAACCGTGGAGCGCGGCAAAAGTTTGAATGACAAAGTCCTTATCCTCAGCCGCCTGGCCCATTTAATCCTGGACGAGAATGGCGTTCCAGATGCGGACCTACGTCAGGCTATTTACCGCCTTGTCTCACGAGACCACCTGGTCCATACCGCCCACGAA
>JAHIVS010000304.1 GCA_018816605.1 Pseudomonadota bacterium | reverse complement strand
TTTACATTAAATGGAGATGAGATCTCCCATGAGGTCAAGGACCACTGGACCCTGCTGCATTTGCTGCGGGAAGAAATGGGGCTCATCGGAACAAAGGAAGGATGCGGCAATGGAGAATGCGGGGCCTGTACGGTTATTGTGGACGGGCTTGCCGTCAACGCTTGTCTGTACCTGGCCGTTGACCTTGACGGGAAAAACCTTGAAACCATAGAGGGTCTTGCGGGAAGGGACGGCACCCTCCACCCGATCCAGCAGTCTTTTGTGGATGTGGGCGGCATCCAGTGCGGATTCTGTTCTCCGGGGATGATCATGTCTTCCAAGGCCCTGCTGGACACAAACCCGAAAGCCAGCCATGAAGAGATCCAGCATGCCCTTGCCGGAAATATCTGCCGGTGTACCGGCTATGTCCAGATCCTGGAATCGGTTGAAGCCGCCCGGGAACAACTTTCTGACCCGATTTTAAATAAGGGGGGAGAGTGCCATGAATAATATAAACCCTGACACGAACCGGGAATTCTGCGTCATCGGAAAACGGATCCCCAAACTGGATGCCGCCCAGAAAGCCATGGGCCGGGCCGCATATATCCAGGACATCCGGCTGCCGGGCATGCTCCACGGAAAAATACTTTACAGCAAATTTGCCCATGCCAGAATTGTCAAAATGGATATCTCCCGTGCAAAGGCCCTTTCCGGGGTCCATGCCGTTCTCACTGGCGAGGATGTCCCCGACAAGATGCGGATGGGATTTTACAAGGACAACCCGCCCATTAAAAAAAACAAGGTCTGTTCCTTCCGGGACGAGGTGGCGGCCGTGGCCGCCACAACGCCTGAAATTGCCAAACGCGCCTGCGATCTCATTGAAATAGAATATGAACAACTGCCGGCCGTCTTTGATCCTGAACGGGCCATGGAAACCGATGCCCCTCTGGTCCATGAGAGGCACAAATCCAATGTGCTCAACCTTCCCTGGCATTTGCACTACGGCGATGTGGAAAAAGCGGAAAAAACGTCTGCCTTTGTGGTGGAGGAACGGTTCACCACCCAGTGGGTCACCCATTGCTGCCTGGGCACCAGCGGCGCCATTGCCCTGTTTGACGACAAGTCCAATCTGACCATTCATACCAATACCCAGATCCCCTCCCTGGCCCAGAAGGATTTTCTGGAATCCCTCAACGCCATGGGCCTTAAAAACAAACGGGTCCGGGTGATCAAACCCATTATCGGCGGCGGATTCGGCAGCAAGCTGGACACCTATGCCTATGAGCATATTGCCATTCTGCTGGCCCATGCCGTAAGAAAACCGGTGAAAATACTCTTTGACCGGGCGGAAGAATTCAAGGCCACATCGACAAGGCAGCCCACGGTGATTTATATCAAACAGGGCTGCGACCAGACCGGCCGCCTGACCTTCAGGGATATGCGGATGGTCCTGGACAACGGGGCCTACACCTCCTGGGGGGCAACCACGCCGTCGGTGATGATGATGCCCATTACCTCCCTTTACAGGGTGGAAAATGTGCGGTACGACGCCAAATGTGTCTATACCAACAACACCTATGCCCAGGCCATGCGGGGATACGGCAACCCCCAGGCCACCTTTGCCATTGAATCCGCCCTGGACATGCTGGCCCAAAAGGCCGGAATCGACCGGGTTGAAATCCGGCGGATCAACAAAAACCATCCCGGAGATACGACCCCCCAGGGGTTTAAGATCACTTCCTGCGGACTGTCCGAATGTATGGACGCAGTCCAGAAACAAATTCCCATGAACGGCCCGAAGAAACGCGGCATCGGCACCGGCATCGCCTCGCTGATCCATGTGGGCGGCGGGGCCAGGATTTACAAGTCCGACGGCTGCGGTGCCATTTTAAAGATGGACGACTACGGCAAGGTGGATATCTTCACCGGAGGAACCGACATGGGACAGGGGCTTGACAATATCACGGCCCAGATTGTGGCAGAAGAGCTGGGGCTTTTGGTGGAAGACATCAATGTGGTCCATTCAGACACCGATGTCTGTCCCTGGGATGTGGGGGCCCATGCCAGCCGAAGCACCTTTGTGGCCGGGAATGCCGCCCTGGGCGCTGCGAAAAAAGTCAAGGAGACCCTGCTTGAATACGGGTCAAAACTGCTGGAGGTACCGCCCGAAGATCTGGTGCTCAGAGACCGGACCATCTTTTCCGCCACCGACCCTGAAAAGACCATGGCAATAGACAAGCTGTTGAGAAAAGCCCATTTCTCCCCGGGTGGAAAAATGCTCATGGCTGATTTTTTCTATGATCCGGACAATGAAAACATGGGCAAGGACTTTAAGGGCAACCTGTCCGTGACCTATGCCTTTGGCG
>JAHIVS010000303.1 GCA_018816605.1 Pseudomonadota bacterium | reverse complement strand
TCACCATGGCCCTGTAGTACCGGATAAATTCCAGCAATTCCTGTTTATGGGGGGGAGCGGCGGCTATCCATATCTGCCCGCCAATCTCGGAGGCCTTCTCATAAACTTCCACCCGGTGGCCTGCCTGTTTGGCGGTGATGGCCGCTTCAAGACCGGCAACGCCTGCACCCACCACCATAACATCCTTGGGACGGGTGGTTTTGTGTATCATTCGTTCCCCTTCAAACCCGGCCCGGGCATTACCGATGCAGGAAACGGGTCGGCCATTGAACAATTCATCGGTACACCCCTGGGAACAGGCGACACAGGGCCGGATCTCTTCCGCCCTGCCCTCCTTTGCCTTGGCAGGCCAGAAGGGATCGGCAATGAGCACCCTCCCGAGATTCACCATGTCGGCCTGGCCGTCGGCGAGGATCTTTTCTGCCTGGCCCGGCGTTGCAATCCGGTTTGAGGCCATGACGGGAATGGAAACCGCCTGTCGGATATTCATGGCCAGAAAGGAAAACCCGGCTCTTGGCAGTTCCATGGGCAATTGGGGAATTTTAGATTCATGCCATCCACCGGTGACATTGAGAACATCAACCCCGGCATTTTCATAAACCTTTGCAATTTCGGGCATCTGGTCATCTCGGGTGGAACCGGGAACAAAATCGTTTCCCGCCATCCTCACCCCAATGGGAAAATGGGGCCCCACCCGCTTGCGGACCCTCTCGATAATCTGTCTGGGAAACCGCACCCTGTTTTCAAAACTTCCCCCGTATTCATCCTGCCGCAAATTCTTCAACGGAGACAAAAACTGGGTGATCAGATATCCGGCAGATCCGATGATTTCCACCCCGTCAAACCCGGCTTCCTTGGCTCTTCCGGCAGCATCTGCAAAGGCCTTCTGCACTCCCTGGATGTCGTCCACAGTCATCTTTCGGGGAGTGGCCTTGGAATAGGTTGAAAATACGGCGGACGGCGCCATGGGGGTGTCATTGTTAATGAGAAAGGGATGGGTGTAGGCACCGCCATGAAACAGCTGAATCCAGGGACTGGCCCCCCTGCTCCGTATCATTCGTGTGGCCTTGGCAAAGGAATCAATGGCCTCATCCTGGGCCAGGGACAAGGGTACAAACCCGGCCCCGATAAAGTCCACCCCAACAGGGCCTATGGTGACGATCCCAGCACCACCACGTGCAATCTCGTCATAGAAGTGGTAATATTTATCATTTAACCGGGTGTCATAGGAATAGAGCAACCCCAGAGAAGGGTAGGCAATCCGGTTTCTAATTTCCAGCGTATTAATGGTGATCGGACTAAACAGATTGGGGTACATGAGATCTCCTAGGGGCATTGGGGTCCTGGTTATTTGGTCTTTTTGGCAAGTTCCATGGCTCTCAAATCTTTTCTCAGCACCTTGCCCACATTTGTTTTGGGCAGTTCCCCAATAAATTCAATCTGGGTGGGCAGTTTGTAGGTGGCAAGTTTCCCGGTACAATAGTCGATCATCTCTTGGGAGGTTGCGGTTTGACCCTGGGCCAGCACCACAAAGGCTTTGATCTGTTCCCCCCGGGTGGGATGGGGCACGCCGATGGCACAGGCTTCCACCACCTTGGGATGCTCAAACAGCACCTCATCAATGTCCCGGGGATACACATTGTATCCCCCGGAAATAATCATGTCCTTTTTCCGGTCCACAATATAAAAGTAACCGTCTTCATCCATATAAGCGATATCGCCTGTGTGCAGCCACCCGTTAATGAGGGTGTTCTGGGTTTCTTCGGGCATATTCCAATATTCTCTCATCACCTGGGGGCCCTGGATCACCAATTCTCCCGCTTCCCCCACGGGCATATCCGTTGCTGGGTCATCCAGATGTGCAATCCGGCAAAGGGTATCTGGAAGCGGCACCCCAATACTGCCCACCTTTCGTTTTCCCAAACCAAAGGGATTGACATGGGTGGCAGGGGAAGACTCTGTCATGCCAAAGGCCTCGATAATGATAGATCCTGTTTTTTCCTCAAATCCCCGGATCACCTCCAGGGGCAAGGGAGCGCTTCCGGACACACAGGCCTTGATGGAGCTTAAATCCGCCTTTTCAACGCCGGGGTGGTTTAAGATACCGATGAACATGGTGGGAACCAGGGGAGCGATGGTGGGCTTAAATTTTTCCATTGCTTCCAGCAACGGTTCGGGCTGGGGTTTGGGAACCAGGATATTGGTCCATCCCTTGGTGATGGAAAAATTCATGGACACGGTAAGCCCCATGACATGGAAAAAGGGCAAAGCCCCGAGTACCACCTCATCTGTGCTGTCCTTGAATTCCGGAAGCCAGGCGCTGATCTGCTGGGTCTGTTTGCTCAGATTACCATGGGTGAGAACCGCCCCCTTGGAAACTCCGGTGGTGCCACCGGTATACTGATACATGGCCACATCATCGAAATTGAGTCCTCCGGGCACAGGATCCGGAGAAGCCGTTCCATATTGTTTGATGATCTCTTTCCATTTATATACATCAGCTGCCGGCTTCACCGTTGCTGCCAGTTTTTTACGCTTGGCCACCAGGGGAAACAAAATATTTTTGGGAAAGGGAAGATAATCTCCTATTGAAGTGTAAACAATGGTTTTTATACTTGTTTTGGAACGAAGATCAATCATCCGGTTGGCCAAAAGGTCCAGAGTGATCAAATGGGTGGAATTTGAATCGTTGAACTGGTGAATCAGCTCTCTGTCCGCGTACAAGGGGTTGTTCATCACAGCGATGGCGCCTAATTTCATGATGGCATAAAAGGCGACCGGACAGGGAATCACATTGGCCAGAAGAATGGCCACCGTGTCTCCCTTTTTCACCCCTTTATCCTGGAGAAAAGCGGCAAAGCCATTGGCCATATCATTGAATGCCTTAAAACTGAGCGTATATCCCTGGAAAATAAAGGCCGTATGATCGGGAATAGTTTGGCAATGTTTTTCCAGAAACTCATGGAGAAGACAGGTCTCAAATTCAATGTTCCCAGGAACGCCATCATCATAGGCCTTAAGCCAGGGTTTATCTCCATATTGTAAATTCATTTCCACGCCTCTCTCCTTTAAAAATGGGATGCATTAATATTCAGGAAGTATTCATGGTGGGAATTTGGGTCCCACGTATTAGGCCAAAGGATTGGGGGCAGGCGCTTCAATCCCCAGAATAATGTTGTCAATCAAAGGGTCCACAAGATCGGTCAGGTTATCCGGGTTCCCGGTCATGACCCAATTGGTCACCAGATGTTCAATGGTACCCAGGATCATGGATCTTACCAGGTAGGAATTCAGATCATTTCTAAATTCACGGGCTTCAATTCCCTCTTCAATCACCCGGGTAATCTGTTTAATACCTTCTTTGATGACATGGTGCCCGCTGGTATCCAGAAACTTTTTATTGTGTTTCAAAAACAGCATGAGCACTGCGGCAAAATCCGGATTGCTCTGGTAGGAGTCCATGAGGAGATACACAATGGCCCTCAGTTTATTGGCCGCTCCCCGGATGATTTTCAGATGAAAGGCCATGACCTCAAAAAGCGTCTCACTGGATTGGGCGGGAATGGAAAATAAAAGCCCCTCCTTGGTTGAAAAATATTCATAGATAGAGGCTTCTGAAACCTTGGCCTCCTTTGCGATTTCCGTAATGGTGGATTCCTGGAATCCCCTTTGGGCAAATACCTTTGTGGCGGTATCAATAATATTTTTTTTTCTGACGTCTGTTTTGTTTAATGCCATAACCAACCTTTGTTAATAATGGATTTCAATCCGGATTCTTTGCATTTTATAGAGTTCAACTATTATTTTGTCAATAAAAATAATAGTTGAACTCTATGAATTTTTATTTTTGTTTTTTTCCAGAAGGGCCAGACCCAATTTCATCTGTTGAATCCCGGCAATAGACTCACCCATCCGGGCCGAGGCTTTAAGATCCCGGATCAAAATTCCAAAGGGATCGGGCAGGATCAAGTTCATCTCTTCCACCAGGGATTCAACCTGGTCCACATACTCCCGGGCCAAGGTTTTAAACTGCAGCAGCATTGCCCCGGCATTGGAAAAGTTAAGATGGGAAGCGGGGGTGTCCACGGCAATGGCAAGATTCCAGGACAAAAGATCCGCTGTCTCCAGCAGGGCAAAAAGCCCCCCAAGCTGTTT
>JAHIVS010000302.1 GCA_018816605.1 Pseudomonadota bacterium | reverse complement strand
GGATAGGCCTGTTCCGGTTCCACCCCCAGTCCTGCGGTAATGGAATCCCCAAGGAACAAGACCTGGGTCTGGTCCTCCTGGGCCCAAAGGACAGAGGCCGGCGGATACAAAGAATAGGCAAACCATAGAAAAAGAACAAATCGTTTGAAAGGCTTCATCGGGTGCTAATTTCCTGTCTTTTGTTTTTGCCGGGCCATGGACTCCCCGGTATATAGGATAACCCCGATCCAGATACACCCAAAGGTGATCAGATTGTGCCGGGTAAAGGGTTCTTTGTAGACAAAAACGCCCAGGGTAAAGGCAATGGAAGGGGCCAGATATTGCAGGATACCAACGGTGGAAAGGTTGAGCCGTTTGGCTGCTGCTGCAAACCACAGCAATGGCAGGCTGGTGACAACCCCTGCACCGATCATCCAACAAGTTAATATCGGATCTTTCATAAAGGGACTACCGGCCAGGGTTAACTTGAAAAGAATATAGGCCAGGGCCGGGACAAACAAAACAATGGTCTCGATGAACAGACCGGGGATGGCGGCTGCTGCAATTTTTTTCCGGGCATATCCGTAAAAGGCAAAACTCAGGGCCAGGGTCAGGGCGAACAGGGGCAGACGCCCATAGGAAACCAGCGAATAGACGACACCGGCCAGGGCAAAGAGTAGTGCAACAAACTGCTGGCGGCTGAAGGTCTCCCCCAATAAAAGATATCCGATCAAAACATTGATCATGGGATTGATATAATACCCCAGACTTGTCTCCACAACCCGGCCCGAGTTCACAGCCCAGATATAGACAAACCAGTTTGCCCCGATCAGCAGACCGCTTAAGATAAGGCCCTTTAATTTTCCGGGTGTCTTGACCAGATCGCCCACCTCTTCCCATCTTTTCTGCAGGCAGATAATCAAGCCCAAAAAAATGCAGGACCAGACAATCCGGTGGCAAAGAATCTCAAAGGGACCGACCGCCTGCAGCTGTTTCCAATAGGCCGGCAGAAATCCCCATGCCGTAAACGCAGCCAACCCGAACAGGACACCGCCAAATTT
This sequence comes from Pseudomonadota bacterium, assembly GCA_018816605.1. Next base: position 3,430 of record JAHIVS010000302.1, on the reverse strand, counting down.
TTGACTCATGTCTTCTCCCATGGCAAAAACATAAGTGTACCAGCAAAGCGCATATTGGCAATCAAAAAATGTGTTGCCCATAAAAAATACCAGGGTCCCTTATTTTAAAAATTCAGATATGCCCTTGTCTTTGAGAAGGCTGTTCATAATCCGTTGCTGATAGAACGCCTTTTCCTTCAGGCCTGCAAAAGAGGCTGGAAAATAGAGCAATAGGAGGGTTGCCTTATTCTCCTGGAGGTCCATATCATTCAACACAACGGCAAAGCGCTCCTGGTCGGACAAAACCGTATTGTCCACCAGGGGAAAATCAAAAAAGCCAACCCAGAATTCCTTTGTTTCCGTTTTTTTACCCGATGGATCTGCTTTGCACTCTTTACGGGTTTTTTTTGTGACCACCTTGACCCTTACATTGTTCCAATTGGGAAATGAATGGTTGACCGAAAGGGTGAAGTCTCTTTCGGCCTTTCCATTGGGCAGGGACAAAAATTTTTTAAATGTCTGGCCTTTTTTATCGCAATCGGCACCGGAAAAAGCCGCGTTGGGTTTTTGGTTCTGGCAGGTCTGGTCCAGCTTGACCTCAATTTCATAGCAGGCCTCAACACCGCTCAAGCTCTCCATTTGTTTGCTTGTAATCCGCCTGGCGATTTGAATCAGTTCGTATTTTTTTCTCTCTTTTAAATCGTCTGTGTATTGTTCCCAGGAAAGGATTTTTGTTTGTTTGTCCTGTCTTTTGTTTCGGTCCTGGGCCCGTTTCCATGACGTGAACAAATTCGCCGAACACGCGGCTTTAGTGTCTGTTTTTTCCGGTTGCAACGGCAAAGGTTCTTCCAACTGGGGGACTTCCCTGACAATGTCCAGAAGCACATATAAAAACAATGGCCGGATATCAAGGGTTTCATGAAAATTCCGGGAGATCAGGTCCAGATACAAAAGGTTTTTGTTGATGCGCTCAATTGCGCAGTTTTTATCCGATTCCCCAGGCGACTCTCTTTTGACACCCGGCTGATCATCTCTCAAAAAAGAAGAAAGAATCTGTTGAAACATGTCCTTGCGGACAGCATTTTCAGTATCTTCCTTTTTGCTTGTCAGCTCGGTGAAAAGTTTGATTCGATTTGAGGCTTCCTGCTGACGTTCTATGACACAGGAACCGACAGATCCTGTTAAGAACACGGCAATAGCCGTTGAAACCCCGGCGATGGAACGTGCCTTATCCCAAAAATCTTTTTTCCCAGGAGATGAATTGCCCATATCTCCCCTTCCGTTTTCCGGGTTTGCCTCATTCATCTTTCACGCCTCCTCTATACGGGTTTAACCAATTTAAATGGGATCATCTCCATTGTAATGGCCGCGACACAGATCAATTGAACAGGGAGGGTGGGTGTTGGAAACAGAAGTTTGAACCTGTTACTGGAGTAACGCCTTGATTCTTTGAACCGGAAAAAAATTCACCTTCATGCTGTCTGGTGTTCCATGAATATCAGAAAAAAACAATGGACCCCTGAAACACCCAATAACCAAAGTTCACACTTTTTTCAATCGGGGAAACCCTGATTTTTAGAAAAACAGAGGAGGACCCAAAAGACGGCCCGCTTAGATCAACACCACCTGGGGCAAGGCTTTTATAAAATTCTGGCGCAAGCTATAGGTATAGGCCCCCTGGGTGGGGATCAAAAGGATATCGCCGGGGGATATGGATTTGCCGAAATAGGCATAGCCCCATACATCATGGGGGGTGCACAGGGCGCCCAGGATATGGCAGGGTTTTTCCGTCAGGTCCGGAGCCGACAGGTTCAGTACCGGAAAATAATCGACCTCAAACCGTTCCCAGCCAACGGCATTGGTGCCGGCATCGGTGATAACCAGATCAGAGGCCTTTTTATCAACGACCTGGATGAGGATATGCATGCTCTCATGGCAGATCCAGCGTCCTGGTTCAAAGCAGATTTTGCAGTCAATAAGAGGGAGAATGTGTTCCTTAATACCGGCCCCGATCTCACGGGCAAAAACCTCAATGGGAAGGGCAGGTATTCTGTAATGGACAAGGGCATCCCTTTCACCGCCCGCGTTTTTCGGGTCATGTCCGGCACCCTCTTTTTGTGTGGGGTCTTCCAGCAGCCATTCCCCCTGGGAGGGCCAGAACCCGCCGCCGATATCAATAAAGGCAATCTGTGCCAGCACTGCTGGGGGCAGGGTTCTGAGCAGGCGGCCCAGCTGGATGATGAAGTCAACCTGGCGGGCGGGCGTCAGGTTCCAGGAAGAATGGAATTGAAGCCCCGTGAACACCAGGTTGGGAATCTGGGAAACCGCCCCAAAGAATGCCATCAGCTCTTCTGGCAATATACCGAATTTCCGCCAGAGGCCGCTGGGGTTATTGTTCAGGCGAACCCCGATTCTCAGGGTGTTCTGTTTTCCTTCCAGCACGTTTTTCAAACGTTCAAGCTCACCAAAACTGTCCACCAAAAGGACGATTTTCTCCTGGTTATGGATGGCCAGCAGCAATTCCGCGTCTGTTTTGCCCGGACCGCTGAAAATTATATCCCTGGCACCCAGGTCCAATGCGGTTTGCAGTTCGACCCCGCTGGAAACATCCAGCCCAAAGCCCTGTTCCAGCAGGAAACCCGAGATGGCAGGCAGATTATTGCTCTTCATTGCATAATAAAAGGAGGTCCTTGGCAGATTTTTCTCAAAACAGGCCCTGAATTGGTTTGCCTTTTGGCGAAGAACCTCGGGTTCCAGCACATACAGGGGGGAAGAATTTTGTTTGACCGCATCCAGAAACAGGTCTCGTCTGTCAAAATAGGAGGCGACAAAATCACACAAATCCTCCCGGGGAAACACAGAATCGTTGTCAGCCCTGTCCGTTTTTTTCTCGCTCATGCCGCTTCAATCTCAATGGAAATACGATTGGAAATCAATACACATTCGGTTTCAGGACAATTGTCCTTGCCCGGGCAAATGATCAGATGACCCAGGTACCAGGAGTCATAATCCTCGGGCGGCAGGGTGATCCCATGGCCCGGTTTTCGGATGATATGGATTTTTTTAATCCTGGGATCAAAGGCCAGCTGATCCGTATCAATTCCTTTCAGAATCCCGGCCCGGGGGGCATGGAGTCTAAAGCCGATACAGCTGGAAAACTGGTGACGGTCCACAAGCACAACCGGCTTTTTTGCGGCAAAATCAAGGGCTGCTTCCAGAATATCAAAATGTCCCGCCTCCCGTAACATAAACGGCAGACAATCGCCGCCGGGTCGGGGGGTCAGTTCAATCAGCACGGGTTGGTCCTCTTTCAGGATAAAATCCACCATGCAGATTCCCCTGTGGATTCCCAGCGTGCTTGCCGCCTGGAACAGCATTTTTTCAAGCCGGGCAACATCGAACCTGCCGGGCAAATCAGCGGTCAGAACATATCCCTGGATGGTGCCAAAGG
>JAHIVS010000301.1 GCA_018816605.1 Pseudomonadota bacterium | reverse complement strand
TGTGGGAGCGGCAAACCTGTTTGCCCAATCCCCCATCGGCTATATCCACAGGCCGGGATTGAATTTTTCCAGCGACGGCCATTTAAAGGCCTTTGACGCTGCAGCAGACGGGATGGTGGGCGGTGAAGGCGTGGCCGTCGTGCTTTTGAAAAAAGCCCTTCTTGCGGTCCGGGACAAGGATCATATTTACGCCATTTTAAGGGGCATCGGCGTGAACAATGACGGGGCAGACAGGGTGGGCTATTATGCCCCCGGCATCAGCGGCCAGACAGATGTGATCCAGAAGGTATTGGCAGAAACCCATGTTGATCCGGAATCCATTTCCTATGTCGAAGCCCACGGAACCGGGACAAAACTGGGAGATCCCATTGAATTCAATGCCCTGTGCGAGGCGTTCAAAGGCTTAACCTCAAAAAAACAGTTCTGCGGCATCGGATCCGTGAAAACCAATATCGGCCATCTGGATTGCGCAGCAGGCCTGGCCGGTTTTATCAAACTGGCCCTTTGCCTGCACAACCGGAAAATTGTGCCATCCCTTCATTATCAGACAGCAAACCCTGCAATGGATATGGAAGACTCTCCCTTTTACGTGGTAAAAACCCTTGAAAACCTTGGGCCCCGGCCAACCCCCCATCTGGCAGCCTTGAGTTCCTTTGGCCTGGGCGGCACCAACACCCATGCCATCCTGGAACAATACCCGGCCCCAAAAGAACTCGCACTGCCGGCCGAACCTTCACTTTTTTTCATCCCCTTGTCTGCAAGGAGCTGGGAAAGCCTTGCCGCCTATGCCGCAGACCTTGTTTCCTTTGTCAGGACAAGAGAGACAATACCGCTTTCCGCCCTTGCCCGCACCCTGCAGACAGGACGGGCGGCCATGGAAAAAAGGGCGGCCTTTATTGTCCGGGATTGCCGGGACCTTATCTCCCAGCTGGATCTGTTTGTCCAGGGAAACCCGGCCGCCCTGAAAGGAGAGATTCTTTCTTCAAAAGACACCATGGATATTTTTGAAACAGATGAAGACCATCGGGAACTGATCCAGGTATGGATAAAAAAGGGCAAGCTTTTAAAACTTGCCCGGCTGTGGGTGAAAGGCCTTGAAATGGACTGGAATCATTTTTATCCCCAGGGCCTGCCCGGCCGTATCAGCCTGCCCACCTATGCCTTTGCAAAGCATGTTCACCCCCTGGCCAAGCCCGCCCCTGTCACCTCGGGCAAACATCCCTTCATAAGCCTGCTGCTCCATCACATTGACCCACGGCCAAGTCTGGAAGAAAGATCAGGGCTTGTGTTTAAAACCGTAATTTTCCCTGAGTTCCCCCTGGTGGCCGGCCACACCGCCAACGGCTTTCCCATGCTGCCGGTCTCTTCTGCCCTTGAAATGGTCAGGGCGGCCATGACCCACATCCTTGGAAACCAGCCCATTGAGATTGAAGAGATCTTTTTTCTGGCCCCCCTGGTGGTGATGGAAACAACCGTTCTTCATTTTGTTCTTGTGGCGGCAGATTCAGGGGCCTATGATTTCAGGATTCAAAGCCTTTCAAAACCGCCTGTTCTGTTTTCCAGGGGCAGGGTTGCGCCCTGTAAAGATCCAGACGCGTGTTTCATGGACCTGTCTGCCATGGAGTGGGCCGCCCCGTCCCCCATGGAACCCCGGGAATTCTTTGAACGGCTTTCCATTATCGGCATGGAATATCACAAGGATCTGCGCTGCCTGAACCGGATATGGGCCGAAAAAGACCAGGTATTTGCCGAACTTGAAATCAAAACCCATCCAGGCCCATACCATTGCCACCCGGCAATGACGGATCTTGCCCTGCACACAAGAATAGGCCTTTCCATGGACCAAACCGACACAGCGCCCGTGACCCGGATCCAACAGATAAAAATTTTTGACGACCTGCCCTTAAAAATAATTTCCCGCATCACCTGCCTGGGACCCGGTAAAGGCCATGGGCTTGTGCTGATGAATCCTGACGGAAAAATCATGGTCACCATGGGGATGATCGGCTCTCTCCCTGAGCTTTCCCCTGATACAAGCTATGCTGTAGTCTGGGAACCGCGTCCGCCTTCCGGGGAAAAAACCCTGGGACCGAAAGCATCCCCGGTTCAAACCATTGTGGTTGTATCATCCGGGTCTTGCCTGGGATTTGAAAAAAACCTGGACACGGTTCTGAGGACCCAAACCCGCCCGACGACCCGGCAGGACCGGGTGGTTCTCATCCAAATGGGAGATCACACCCAAACCATAGGCCCGGATGAATGGATCTGCGATAAAAAGGAAGCCCGGGGATTTAATACCTGCCTGGAAAAAACCGGCCCTGTGGACTGTCTTTATTTTCTGGCAGGCAATGGAGAAACGGAACCGGGAAAGCTGGCAGACCGGCCGGATTCGGACTGCCCGGAAATACTATTGCTGCGCCTGATAAAACACTTGAAACAAAAAAATGACGGCCGCACCATGAATTGTTTCATCATCACCCTGGATACCTTTTGCATCTGGGATACCCGGACCCGCTTTTGGGGTG
>JAHIVS010000300.1 GCA_018816605.1 Pseudomonadota bacterium | reverse complement strand
TGAAGATCAATGTGATCTTGCTTCCCATGGAAGGGGACCCCGATGCCGTGAATGAATATTGGCGTTGGGCCGCCCTGTCCGGGGGGCTTGTGATCAGTCCTGCGGTGAACTGGCCATGAAATTCAAGAAAAAAGAGTTTGATATATTTAATCTTTCCTTTTTGGATGTCATCTCCTGCGGGTTTGGGGCGGTGATATTGCTGGTGTTAATTTCCAATACGTCTCAAAACACCTCCCAATCCAGTGTGGTTGAGGTGGAAAGACTATTGGGGCAAGTGATGACCCTGGAAAATAAAACCAAAGCCCTGGCCCGGGAAATCGACCAGCAAAGGGAAAAAAACGATGAAAAGCTTGCGGAAAAAGGCAGTTTAGGGCGTTCTGTCCAGACGCTTTCAAAGAACCTCGCACAAAAAGAAACACAAGAAAATTCCCTGGCCGGGGATTTAGAGGGGATGTCCCAGGTTCAATCGACACTCCAGCACATGTCCATTGAACCTGCGACCAGCAAAACCGTTCGGGACGAGGAGGTGGGCGGAATCCCTGTGGACAGTGATTATGTCATCTTCATTGTGGATACATCCGGCAGTATGCAGTCGATCTGGGGCCGGGTGTCACGGGAGATCCTGAATGTTTTGAGTATTCATCCCAAAGTGATGGGGTTTCAGATTTTAAACGACCAGGGAACCTCGCTGATTGAAGGGTATAGCGGTCGGTGGATTCCCGACACCCCCCAACGGCGTCAAAACGTGATGAAGATGTTCGGCGATTGGGCGGATGCATCCAACTCAAGTCCCGTGGAAGGGATAGAAGTGGCATTGAAACGCTATGCAAAGCCGGGGCAGTCCACCGCAATCTATGTTTTCGGCGATGATTATACCGGCGCCTCCTATGATCCGATTATTGCCGGTATCACGAAAATGAACACGCGTCAGAAAAACGGGCAGCGGTTGGCAAAAATACATGGGGTTGGTTTTCTCTCACAATACACCACCGGTCATTTCGCGATTCTGATGCGGGAGCTTGCAAAGCGAAATGGGGGAACATTTCTGGCCCTGCCGCTCTGAGGGAACGATTTTTGTCTTGTCCAACTTAGAAACTTGGGGTGAATACGTTTTTCAAAGTGAGTCTTATTATTACCTTGCGTTTCGCTTTCATTTGAGATACCCAATATGTCATCTTAATTCTTTTAGCTGGGGCATTCCATGGGCCTTGAGTTTGATACATTTTCTTTTTTTTCCTGGAACAATTCAGGAATCGGCGGTTCAACCCACGCCCGGCCCGTCACCCTTTACGATGAAACCCTCAGGGATGGCCTGCAATCCTCATCCATTACCCAGCCCTCGATCCATCAAAAAATCAGGATAATAAATGCCATGAGCCAGGTTGGATTGGAAACTGCTTGCCTGGGGTTTCCGGCCATTGGCAGCCGGATGGAAAAAGATTGCCTGGACTGTGTCCGACACATCCGTGACAACAGGCTATCCCTCAGCCCCACATTAGTGGCCCGTACCCTTGTATCCGATATACAACCTATTTTAACTATTTGCGATGAATCTGGTATTAAAAGTGAAGTCCTGCTGTTTCTTGGGGTGGGATATGCCAGGCAAATCTGTGAGAACTGGGATCAAAAGGGCTTGTTGAAAATGGTGGAAACCGCTGTGAAGTATGCGGTGGGAAATTGCCTTCAGGCCACTTTTGTGATTGAAGATGCCTCCAGAACCCATCCGGATATTCTAAAGACTTTTTTTTTGGCCGCCCTTGATGCAGGCGCCACACGCCTGGTGTTGACCGATACGGTGGGTGCTGCAGACCCGTCCGGTATCCGGGCTCTGGTAAAATTTACCAGGCGTCTGCTGGATGAAAAAGGGTTTGGGGAGGTCGGGCTGGATTTCCATGGTCACATGGACCGTGGACTGGGCGTCATTAATTCGCTGACAGCGATGGCGGCGGGTGTGGATAGAATTCATGGCTGTGGCCTTGGTGTCGGAGAAAGAAGCGGCAACACTCCCATGGAGCAATTGATCCTTAATTTGGACATCATGGGTTATGAAACCCGATACGACCTGACCGGTCTGCCCCATTATTGTCAAACCATTGCAGCTGGCCTTAAAATTGTCATACCCGACGATTTGCCCGTGGTGGGAAAAAATGCTTTCAGGAACAATGCCGGTGTTCATGCAACCGCCGTTTTAAAGGCAATGAAGCTTGGGATACCGGATCTTGCGGATCAGATTTATTATTGCATTCCTCCCGGCCGGGTGGGGCGAAAGCTGGAAATTGTGATCGGACCCATGAGCGGCCGGTCCAATGCGGAATATTGGTTGATGGAGAATCATATCCCTGTGACCTGTGAGCGTATTGATCGCATCATGGCCAGGGCCAAACTATCTTCCCGAATTTTATCCGATGAACAGATCCGAGGGGTTATAAAATATGTCTGAGGTTGATTCAAACAAGATCATTATTGCTGCCCTGACAGGGGATGGAGTGGGCCCGGAAATCATTTTCCGGGCCATTGATATCCTGAAAATTACCCAGGAAGAATTACCGGTTTCCTTTGACATCGATTTTATTGAATGCGGTGGGAGGTATTATCTTACCCATGAAAAAGAATGGCCTGATGATGCAAGTGATCGGTGTGCCCGGGCCCATGCGGTCCTGTTGGGTGCAGTGGGGCATGTTGTCAATGGAAAACCGGTGATGACCCGGCCGGGCCATCCTTATCCTGATTCCAGAATTGCAGGATATGCCCCGGTTATCGGGACCCGGCAATCCCTTGGATTATATGCCAATGTCCGGCCGGTAAAAAAACTATCCGGGGTGAAATCAAAAATCATGACCCAATTGACCGACATCTGGGGCCAGGGTGAATTTGATTATGTGATTGTCCGGGAAAATACGGAAGATGCCTATACCGGGAAATCCGTTATAACCGATGACAGGGTGCAGACCCGCATTGAGATAACCCGGGACGCCACATATCGTATCGCCCGGTTTGCCTTTGACCTGGCACGAAAAAGGGGCCAAAAAAAAAGGGTAACCTGTGTGGACAAGTCCAATATTATTGCCGCCCATGCCTTTTTCAGGGAACAGGTTGCCAGGGTTGGAAAAGAGGCCTATCCAGATATAAATCTCACCTTTGCCTATGCAGATTCCTTTTGCCTGTCACAACTCCAGAATCCTGACAAGTTTGATGTGGTGGTCTGTCCTAATTTTGTGGGAGATATCGTCAGTGATGCGGCAGCCCTGATAATGGGAGGCCTGGGTATGGCACCCAGTGCCAACCTGGGAGAGAATCATGCCATGTTTGAGCCGATCCATGGATCAGCCCCGGATCTTTTCGGGTTGGATCAGGTCAATCCCGTGGGTATGATACTGAGTGTGGGGATGATGTTTGACTGGCTCTATGATCGTACCGGTAACTTTTTACTGAAACCCCTGTCAACCTTTTTAAAACAAGCCATTCAAATTTGTTTCAAAAAAAATTTATTTACAAGGGATCTGGCAGTCCATTCATGGATTGGGACCCGGGCCATGGGAGAAGCGATTGCAGTCGAATATCAATCTCTTCTCATCCAATGGAAAGGAGAAGACTTCCATGGGCATCCAAAATAGGATTATCCAGGGCCAGGCCCTGATTGTATGGAAAGATGAATCCTTGAACCTGAAAATGGATGACATTGACACCGATCAGATAACCCCATCGGATTATTGCATTACCCCACACATGGACCGCATGGACCACTATTGGAAAAAAGGGGCTTTTCTTCATTTGATCAAGGATTTTAAGGGACAGGTGTCGGCCGGAAAAAACTTTCTGGTGGTGGGTGACCGGTTTGGAATCGGCTCCTCAAGGGAGATGTCTCCGGCTTCTTTAATGGCCGTGGCCCGGGATGCGGGTTTGGAATTGGTGATCCTGTGCGGGACGGGGGTGGCCAGCATTTTTTTGCGGAATGCCGTGAATTTAGGCTTGATGGTTGTCCAGTGCCCAAAAGCCGTTGAAGAGGCCCGGGAAGGGAATTGTTTTTCCTTTGAGACCCACGGCCGGATATTGAAAAATCTCACCCTTGGCACCTTTTATACCCCTATTCCCCTGAATGCTACGGACCAGGCGATTCTGGATGCCGGCGGGTTAATTTCAATGGGCAGAAGGGCATTGGATGAGCCTTTATTGCCAAAGCCCTTCTGCCGCACCACCCAAGATGATCCCGGCATCACATTGACCCGGGAACTGGTCAACAGCCATCGGGTTGATCCCGGAGAATCATTTTTTCGGGGGGACCGCATCCGGGTGGCCTGTGATTTACTTCCGGCCTCGGATGGTACGGCTCCCTTTGCCATCTATGCCTTTGAACAGACCATACAGAACAGGGAATCCATTCCTAAAAATATAGCCATCATCTTTGATCACTTTGTCTTCACAGGGGATGAAAATCACCAATCCCAATCCGAAATATCAAAGGCGTTCCTTGGGCATTATCAGATTCCGTCCCGGTATTACACCACTGCCGGGGACGGAATCTTCCATATTGTTCTGCCGGAAAGAGGTCTGGTCCGACCTGGAGATGTGGTTGCCGGAGCAGATTCACACACCCGAAGCCTTGGGGCATATGGGGTCTTGGGTTTTGGCGTCGGCAGTACGGAACTGGGGGTGGGCTGGGCCACGGGATTTGCCTTTTTTACCATTGGAAGTCAGGTGAAGATTCGTTTCAAGGGCAGGTTGAGCCCCTGGGTTTCAGGGAAAGATATTGCCCTGTCATTGATCAGCCAGGGCAACGCCCTTGGCCTGAGGGGCAGCAACATAGAGTTTGTAGACAAAGACCAGGGATTGTCCATGGCAGACCGTCATACCCTCTGCAATATGATGGCCGAAGCGGAAGCTATTTCCGCTGTGTTTGCCCTGGATGATGTGACAACAGCATGGTATCGTGAACGCCACATCGAAATCACAGGAGATCGTCAACCATTAGACCGGAAGGATTGTCTTTACGATCTTGTCAAAGAGGTTGACCTGTCAAATTATACCCCGATGGTTGCCCTTCCCTTTCATCCGTCCAATGTGACATCCCCCGGGGATCCGGCTGTCAAAGATATTCCCATACAAAAAGTGTTCATCGGATCCTGCACCAATGGGATGTATTCTGATTTATTACGGGCCGCCATGGTGATATCAAAGTCTTGCCGGGAACGGGTAGCCCCCCATGTTGAACTCCTGGTTTATCCTGGCAGCCGGGACATTTTTGCCCGCTGCCAAAGACCGGATAAGGCCCTGGGAGGGCAAAAGGTGCTGGAGGTTCTGGAGAATGCCGGTGCCCTTGTCCGCCCTTCATGGTGCGGTCCCTGCTTTGGCCAGGGCCGGGATAAATTAGGACCCGGTCAGACGGCCGTTGCGACATTTAACCGTAATTGGAAAAACAGATCCGGTTTAGGGGGACGGGTTATCCTTTCAAGTCCGGAAACGGCAGCCGCGTCGGCTCTCAAAGGATTCCTGGATTCCCCGGTGTATTGGGATAAATAAAGAAAAATTATGAAAACAATAGAATACAGACAAGTCGAAGGCCAGCAGCAATTTAAATGGCTTGGGGTGTTATGGTTATCTTTGGTCATCATTCTTTTTGCCTGTGGCCCCATTGCAGTTAAAGTGGCCGTGGATAGAATGCCGCCTATTTTCATGGGTGCCATCCGTTTTAGTCTTTCCATGCCCCTGCTGCTGGCCGTTCTGATCTACCTGAAAAAGGACTGGCGGCTCAGACGGGCAGAAATCAACGGTACGGTTATTTCCGGTTTGCTCATGGGGGTTCAGATCTGTTTTTTCTATGTGGGCACCCAATTTACCACCGCCGGGAAATCAGCCTTTCTCCAATTCAGTTTTCCCCTTTTTATTACTTTTTTCGGACCCATGTTCATTATTAATGAATCCTTTTCCCTGAAAAAAATGCTGGGGTCATTAATGGGATTTGCAGGACTGTTCCTTTGCTTAAAACAATCCATTGAGTTTGGAAAATCGCAATTAATGGGGGATATTCTGGTACTGGTGGGGGGAATCCTTTTGTCAGCCTGTTATGTCTACGAAAAACGGCTGATCAATAACCTGGGGTATGATAAGTGGCGATTACTATTCTGGAAGTTTCTGGTGGGTATCGGGTTCATGTTTGTTTTCTCATCTACAATAGAAACCTGGCACATCTCCCAATACGATGCTCCATTCATCGCTGCCATGGTCTATCAGGTTGTTATTATGACCATTTTCTGCTGGGTTTCAATTCAATACTTTATTGCCAATTTCAGCGCCGTTTCTGTGGGGGCATTTTTCTTTCTGACGCCGGTGGTTGGCTTGTATGCCGATGTGTTTTTGGGCGGCACCCGCCTGGACCTGTCCCTGGTGGCGGCTACCCTGCTCATGGTTGCCGGTATCTTTATGGTCTCCAGGGCCCGGTAGAATATAATTTATTTAGTTTCCTCATAGTCTTTATTGTCTGGATCACAGGGAATGTCGGTTTTAACAAAAAGTGAACGGACCTTTTTCAACCCCCATGAGGGGAACTTGTTTGATTTTTTCAATAAATTTCCGGCAAAGGTTTGGATCTGTTTTATGGACAAAAAGATTCCCTTTTTTGTCCATTCCCCGGATAATCCCATCCTGTAAAAACCATTGGACAAGTTTTTGGCTGATCTGATCCCTGTCAAAGGGGGGGTGCAGATCCTTTCCGTCATAGATCTTTGCAAGGGGAAGGTCTCCCTTGGTATCCACCTGGCTTTTGATAAAATTTAAAATTCGGGCCAGGCGCAACAGGGTGACCGCCTCAAGTCTGCTGGTGGTGTTATCCAGGGGAAAGGCCGTGGACCGCATCAATGAAAAGGTTTTTGGGAGCAGGCCTTGGTCCTTACAAATCCCATAATCCAGACTTCCCGGGGCAGGATAGAAAATTGAAAGTCCGGCCAGGGTTCTGCGCTGGGCCAGGCAGACCAGGTCATTCAGAGAACAGTCGGCCGATTGACCCGGTGCCGCGGCTATCAAGTAAGACACACAGGTCAATTCCAGATCCCGGGCAAGGTCAAGGGCATGGTCATGGGCCTTTCTCACATCGGGCCGTTTAAAGCGGGCCAGCTGTTCTTTGGAAAAAGAACCTAAAGAGAGGTTGATGGTTTTAAATCCGGCACTTTTCATGGCAGTCATGATTTCCCTATCCAGGGAGGGCGGATAGAGTCCGTTCATGGCCCGAAGTTCCGGGGGATTTGTTTTAAATATGTCATTCAAGCCCGATAGAAGGTTCATTATCCAGTGTTTATCCAGGGCCAGGTTTTCATCTTCAAAATCGATGAATCCAATATCCCGTCGCTGGGCCTGTTCTTCTATCTCTTTTAGAACTCCCCTTACATTCCGCTGGCGGAATTTGCCATGGGAGGCAGTGGCAGACACAGAACAATAGGAACAGGGCATGGGGCAGCCCCGGCTGGAAACCATGGTGACAGAAGCCTTTCCCTTGCGTTGGTAATAGGATTGGTTTATCCGGGAAAGGGCTGGCAGGGGAAGCGTGTTTAAATCCTTGATCCAGACCGGGGGATGAATGGCAATTTCTTTTGTGTCCCTGAAGGCGATGCCGGGAACATGGTGAAGATCGGTTCCCATTCTTAAGGCATCACAAAGAAGGGGCAGGGAGGTCTCAGCTTCCCCCCTGAGGACAAAATCCACAGCCTTGCAGGCCAAAACCGCTGTGGGGAAGTGGGTGGGGTGGTGTCCCCCCATGACAATATAAGCCTTTGGGTAAAATTTTTTTATAATCCTTGCAGTTTCCAGTGCTTGGGTTTCATAGGCGGTGAACAGAGAGGATATTCCCACCAGAAATGGTTTTTTCTCCCGGACCTGGGCGGCCAGGTGTTCATAACTATACCCAAAATGTTTAAATTGATGAAACAAAGAAAACAGGGTGATATCATCCTGTCCATAAAAGGGGGTTAAATGGGAAAATTCTTTAGGGTAGTCAATTGATTTGGATTTGTCCGTGGCAAGACCATCCAGAATCTGGGTGGGATAGCCAGCGGCTTCAAGGCTCGCACAGATGGAGGCAAGGCCATAGGGGATGGTTCTTTTGGCCGTCAGATAAAATTCTTCAATGGGGGGTTGTACCAACAGAACCTGAAAGGGGGTGTCCATTCCTAAATGGGGATTTACACCGGTATCTTTTTTGGAGGTGTCATCATGTTCCATGCCCTATTTCCTATCCATCTCTGGAAATTTGATGATAAATCCCAGGCAGATAAGGGGGATAAAGGCGGAATAAAAAAGAATGGTTTCCAGGCCGTATATATCTGCAAGTTTCCCCATAAAGGGGGTGACAATCCCACCCAGTCCATAGGCAAATCCCATCATAAGGCTGGAGACCATGGCCCTGGATTTGGGGGCCAGCTTCTGGGCCATGACAACCCCTAAAGGAAGGGAGGCAAGTACCGAGAATCCCGCTAGAAAGGAGCTTGGATAAACCCAGAAGCCTGGTAGAAAAAGGTATAACAACAGGGTGGGGGGCATTGATAAAAAAGAAAAAAAGAAAATCTTTTTAAACCCTATCCGGTCTGCAAGATAGCCTGCCAGAAGACCGCTTACGGTTCCTCCCATGATAAAGAGGGCAAAAATCAGGCCCACCGAGGTCAGGTCATGGCCGTTGTCGGCCAGAAAAATGGGCATAAAGGTCATGAAGGTTTGCCCGGTAACCGCCCGGAGCACCATG
>JAHIVS010000299.1 GCA_018816605.1 Pseudomonadota bacterium | reverse complement strand
CCGTTGTTTTTGGGGGGAGAACATCTGGTGGGTCCTGCAATTCTTTTCTGGTCGGTCATCATACTCCTTGTGCTGGCAGCCCTGGGCTTGTCCAAAACCGGCTGGACCCGGCTTAAATTTTATCACTGGTTTTTACTTTTCATCGGCATGTCCATGGGCAGTCTTTGGGCCTGTTTTATCGTTGTCACCTGGTTGATTGTGCTGGACGCCAGGAATAAAGCCAGTCATATTGAAGGGCCAAGGTTTAATCTCATGCAAATTGGAATCGCCATTTTGACCCTGTCTGCCCTGGGGGGGGTGGTTTTTGCCGTCTCCAACGGATTGCTGGGCCATCCTGACATGAATATCATGGGAAATGGGTCCCACAGCTCTCTTCTGAGGTGGTACCAGGATGTGAGCGGTCCGATTCCTCCCCGGGCCTGGGTATTTTCCATCCCCATGGTGGTTTACAGGATTGCCATGCTGGCCTGGGCACTCTGGTTGTCCTTTTGGCTTGTGGGTACCTTAAGGTGGGGGTGGCAGCAGGTTATGCGGCCAAGGGTCTGGTATCCCTTGCCACCCAGGACCCCAAAAAAGGCCCAAGCGTCAAATCAAAAAAAGGGCATGAAGGGTTCCGGGGCTTCTGATAGTTCAGAAGACTTAAATGAACCCGATCTGCCTTCGTGAGCGGCCTGAACCCTATGGATAAGGAAAATGGATGCGAACAACATTAACCACCATTTTGCTGCTGAGTTTCAGCAATTTGTTTATGAGTTTTGCCTGGTATGGTCATCTTAAAGAATTAAACACAAAGCCATGGATAGTGGCCGCTTTGGTAAGTTGGGGCATTGCTCTTTTTGAATATCTGCTCCAGGTTCCCGCAAATCGGATCGGTTATACGGTCTTGAGCATCGGCCAATTAAAGATGCTTCAGGAGGTGATAGCCCTGACGGTGTTTGTGCCGTTTGCTGTCTTTTATCTTCGTGAACCGCTGAAGCTGGATTACCTCTGGGCGGCGCTGTGTATTATGGGCGCCGTCTTTTTCATATTTAGAGAAAAAATGTTCACCCCTTGATCAGGGGGCCTGTCCTTTTTACCAATGGATAGGCCGATTCATAAATGTAGGGAGTTTTTTGATATCGTGGTTCAGAAAAAACACAATGATCACACCAAATGGCTGATGGCCGCATTTGTCGCATCGTTTGCACTGGTCCTCGGGCTCGGTTATTTTTCCATTGAATCCGGCCGGCGGTTTACCCGGGCACTGGACAGCGGAGAAAAGCATTTCCGGGCCATCGCCAGTGCCGCAACCCAGGTCAGTTCTTTTGCAAAGCGGGTGGAAGGCCATCTCATGCTCTATCTCTCCTTTCATGGAGAGAGTGACAGGAAAAAAATCTCAGAGAGGCTGGCATCGCTTCATGAACAGATTGCCATCCTTGACCGGCTGATAAAAGCGCCCAAGGCAAGGGCGGTGGTTGAAAAAATCAAGCTTCTTGAAAAAAACATTCTCTCGGTTCTTCCTCCGTTGCTCAAAGCCTATGACAGGGAGACCCAGGCAACGGGCGGATTTGCGATCGCAAATCACAGACAGGCGGTATTGGAGGCCCATGATTTTTTTTCACAAATGCGGGCGTTGGGGGTTGAACTGGCCGAGATCGAATTTTTTCTGGAACAGGAATTTAAAACCAGGTTGTCCGTAACGGTAAATAAAATGAAGATGTCCTTTTACCTTATCTTTATGGGGATATTAATGGCCCTTATCCTGATGGGCATCTTTTTGATCCGGATCAACCATCGTCTGAACCGGGAAATTCTGTACCGGGAACAGGCGCAACTGGCATTGGAGGAGAGTGAAAAGAATCTGCAGATTTTGTCCGGTCAGACCGAGCAGTTGAGTCTGGCGGCTGCACAAACGATTTCCATGAAAGATAAAACATTGGTTTTCCAGCGGATCAGCACTGCCATTGTCGAGCACACCGATTACCAGCGGGTGATTATTTCCCTGTTCAAAGACAGTTTTCCCTATCGGGACATTGTGGGGTATGCCGGGATTGCAGAGGACAAAATAGCCCAATTGAGAAACATTGAGTTGCCTAAATGCTGGTATGATGGTGTTTTTGAACAGGGGATTCAAGTCGGACAATTCAGTTATTATGTCCCCCACAAAATCAAACATATCCTGAACCAGGATGCCGTTGTTTACGGGCAGGGTCCGGAACCGGCCAAAGGGAATGCCTGGCATCCCCAGGACAATCTTTTTGTGCCCATGAACGATGAAAACGGGCAATTCATAGGGGTGATT
>JAHIVS010000034.1 GCA_018816605.1 Pseudomonadota bacterium | reverse complement strand
CCTGCCCAGTTTCCCAGCCGCCTTGAGCAACTGCCCGATCCCTCAATCGCCCAGATTGAAACAGACCCGAAGCTTGCCGCCCTGTCCTACCAGCGCCGGGAATGCCAGCGCTGCCACATCGGGGTAAAAGGAAGTCAGGGGCGGGGGGATTTTCGGGGCATGGGGTGTTCAGCCTGCCATATGGCCTATGGCACCGACGGCCTATACCAGGGAAAGGACAAGAGCATCCCCAAAAACGAACCCGGTCATATCCTGCGGCATCGCCTCTCGGGCAATCAAAAAACCGGCGGGATTCCCGTGGGAACCTGCAACACCTGCCACAACAGGGGCAAGCGCATCGGCGTATCCTATACAGGGATGATGGAATCCGCCTATTCAGGCCCCTTTGACGCCAGGGGGAATTTATCCCCCCAGCTCCACGGGAAAACCTATCTTTTTGTTTCCGAAGACCTGCACCACCGGACCCAGAGCCGCCAGGGCAATCCTCCCGGCGGTCTTTTGTGCCAGGACTGCCATACCAGCATGGATGTCCATGGGGACGGCAATATCCACGGCACCACCCTGGCCCAGGTGGAAATAGAATGCACCGACTGCCACGGAACGCCAACCCATTACCCCTGGGAAATGCCCATTGGCCAGGGAGACGAATTTGGCAGAACATTGGACCTGAAAAAACCCCGGGGGCTTTCAGAAACAAGGCTGTTCTCCGACCAGCAGTTTGGATATGACCATGCAAAACAGGACGGGTTTATCCTCTCAGCCCGGGGCAACCCCCTGGGCAATGTGGTCAGGCAAAAAAATACCGTACTGGTTCATTCAGCCCTGGGGACGACCTTTGAGGTGCCGGTTCTAAAAAATCTGCAGACCCGGTCCCAATGGAAAACACCGAGTGCCGAAACTGCCATGGCAACGGTGACCGGTCACATGGACCGGATGGAATGCTATGCCTGCCATTCCAGCTGGGCGCCCCAGTGCTATGGATGCCATATTAAGGTGGATTTCAGCAAAAACCAAGGCAATGGAATTGACTGGGTGGCCTCGGGCAATTCCCGGACAAAAGACGGCCAGACCGCAGAATCCCGAAGAGGCTCAAACAAACAGGGGCCATGGGGAATAACCGCGCCCGGTACCGTCACAGAACAAAACGGATATGTACGATGGGAAGATCCCATATTGGGCATCAACGGCGAGGGCAGGATTTCCCCCCTCATGCCCGGATGCCAGGTGGTCTACACGGTTGTCGCCAGGGACGGCAAGGTCCTTATCCACAATGAGATCCCCCTGAACCCGGGGGAGGCTTCTGCTGCGGGCCAGGCCCACATACCCCTTTCCATTGACATGGCACCGGTCCACCCCCATACAAACCAGGCCCGGGCCAGATCCTGCGAAAGCTGCCACACCCGTCCAAAGACCCTGGGCATGGGGATCAACAACGGCCTGTTCAAAACCGTTGTTCAAAAAACCACGGGCCCCATTGCCGGGGTTTCGGCCCTCTCCTTTGACTGGTCACAGATTGTGACCCCCGAAGGAAAACAGCTGGCCACCGTTGGAACCCACTGGCCCCTGAGCCGGGCCTTTAACCGGACGGAACTGGACCGTATTTCAAGAACCGGTCTGTGTATGGGATGTCACAAACAAATGGCCGTCCCGGACGTCTGGCAGAAATTTTCACTCACAGGCCCTGTGGACAATCGGGCCCACAACCAGCTCATGGAAAAAATGCTCAAACACTACCAGCCCTGACCAGCGCCCCCCCACCTGCCTAAAGCTTAAACCGACTTAAGGCCTTCTGCAGACTGGCAGCAAAATCAATGAGTTTGCGCACATTGTCACTGACATCCTGGCTGGAATCGGCCACTTTTTTTGCGTGCTTGTTCACACTGGCAATTTCCTGGACCCTTCTGGCGTATTTTTACAAAGGGATATTGACAAAAAAATACCACAATGTGATATTTAGGATCTGTTTCCCTGGAATTGTTTAAGAATGAGGCCAATGATGAATGAACACACCCATCGGTTTGAAACAAGAGCCATCCATGACGGCATAAAAGACAAAGACTGGGAAGGTGCAACCCTGCCGCCCATCTTCCAGTCCGCCGCCCATTATCACGACACGGCAGACTCTCTAAGCCAGACCTTTGCCGGTCAGCGTCCGGACCATCTCTACATGCGCCTGAGCAACCCCACCAACCGGTTCCTGGAAGAAAAACTGGCGTCCCTGGAATCCGGAAAAGCAGCTGTTGCCACTTCATCGGGGATGGCGGCCATCAACAATGCCTGCATGACCCTATTGCGTGCCGGAGACCAATTTGTTGCCGGCAAATCCCTTTTCATGTCCACCTATGGACTGTTCACCACTGTTTTTAAAAAATACGATATCCATGTACGCCTGGTGGACCTTCTCGATCCTGTGGAGACAACCGCTGCAATCAACGACAGGACCCGGTTTATCTATATGGAAACCATCACCAACCCGGGCATGGAAATCCCGGATATCCAAAAAATAGCCCATATCGCCCATAAAAACAAACTTCCGCTTCTGGTGGACAATACCCTGGCCTCGCCCTGGCTGTGCCGCCCCATTGAACTGGGTGCAGACATTGTCCTGCACTCGACTACCAAATATTTATCCGGCCATGGGGCGGCCCTTGGCGGCGTGGTGGTGGATGGCGGCAATTTTGACTGGCAAACAGACAAATTTAAGGACTTTCATCCCTTTGTCGAACAAAAGGGAAATCTGGCATTTGTCCACCGCATGTGGAAGGAATACCATATCAACTTTGGCACAACACCGGCCCCTTTTCATTCATTCCTCACGGCCATAGGACTTACCACCCTGGGGGTCCGCATGGAGCGCCACATGGAAAATGCCGTTAAAACAGCCCATTTCCTTAAGAATCATCCCAAAGTTTCCTGGGTGAATTTTCCCGGCTTCCAGGACCACCCCAGCCATGCAATGGCCAAAAAACAATTCGCCAAACAGGGGTTCGGCGCCATGCTGACCTTTGGCTTAAAGAATCAGGAGGCCTGTTTTAAAATGATTGACGCCCTTTCCATGATCCTGAACATCGCCAATTTGGGAGATTGCAAAACCCTGATCATTCACCCCTATTCCTCCCAATATATTTCCTTCCCAAAGCGATTAAAAGATACACTGGCAGACCCTTGCCTGGTGAGACTCTCCGTGGGAATCGAACACATTGAGGATATTTGTGCCGACCTTGAACAGGCACTCGAAAAGGTTTGAAAATGAGCCAATACACAGATCAAACCCCAAATGGCACCACCATCGGCATGGTTGAAAAACAATTTTTCACCTTTGCAGCACCCCCCAACGGATTGGCCCTTGAAAGCGGTGCCGCCTTAGGCCCTGTCACCATTGCCTACGAGACCTGCGGCAGCCTGAATTCAGAAAAAACCAATGTTGTTCTGGTGCTGCATGCTCTGTCCGGTGATTCCCACGTGGCCGGTTTTTACAAACCGGAAAATGGCAAAACCGCCAATGCCAAGCCCGGCTGGTGGGATATCATGGTGGGGCCGGGCAAGGGAATTGACACAAACAACTATTTTGTCATCTGCTCGAATATCCTGGGGTCCTGCATGGGGTCCACCGGACCTGCCACCATTGATCCTGAAACCGGAAAAGCGTATGCCATCAATTTTCCCATGATCACCATCGCAGATATGGTCAAGGCCCAAAAGGCATTAATGGATCATTTGGGAATAAAAAAAATTTTGTCGGTCATCGGCGGGTCTGTTGGGGGGATGCAGGTCTTGGAGTGGTGTGTCCGATATCCGGATATGGTGGTTTCGGCTGTTCCCCTGGCAACCACCTGCCGCCATTCCGCACTGGCCATTGCCTTTAACGAGGTGGCCCGGCAATCCATCATGGCTGATCCCAATTGGAACAACGGAAACTATTACGGCAAAAAAAAACCGGACATGGGCCTTTCCATTGCCCGGATGATCGGCCACATTACCTATTTATCCGATGAATCCATGCGCCTAAAATTTGGAAGAAAGCTCCAGAACAAAAGTGCTTTGAGCTTTGAATTCGGGGCAGAGTTCCAGGTGGAATCCTATCTCCAATACCAGGGCAACAAGTTCATTGAGCGATTCGATGCCAACTGCTTTTTGTATATCACCAAGGCCGCCGATTATTTCGACCTGGCAAGGGAATATGGAAACGATTCCCTGGTAAAGGCCTTTTCCCTTTGCAAGGCAAAATTTCTGGTGGTCTCCTATTCTTCGGACTGGCTCTATCCGACCTACCAGTCAAAGGAGATGGTGACAGCCATGAAAAAAAACGGGCTGGATGTCAGTTTTTGTGAAATCGATGCCCAGTGGGGGCATGATGCCTTTTTATTGCCCGACCCGCGCCTTGCAAATCTCATTACCGGATTTTTAAGGAGCGCCGCCCATGATGCCCTTGCGATATGATCTGAAAATCATCGCTTCCTGGGTTGCTCCGGGGGCCAGGATACTGGAACTGGGATGCGGAGAGGGGGACCTGCTCGACTGGCTTAAACAGGAAAAACAGGTCATTGAAAGGGGAATTGAGATCAAGGAATCCAAAGTGGTCAAATGCATTGAACGTGGCCTTTCCGTCCTCCAGGGAGATATCAACAAAGAGATTCAGGATTACCCGGACAATGCCTTTGATTATGCCATCTGCTCCCAGACCCTCCAGCAGGTATACGCGCCCTCTGAACTGATTCGCTCCATGCTCAGGGTGGCAAAAATGGGGGTGGTGAGTTTCCCCAATTTCGGTCACATAAAAATTAGAACCCAGTTGGCTGCCACCGGCAGGGCTCCTGTAACAAAAGAGTTGCCCTATTCCTGGCACAACACCCCCAATATCCGGGTATTGAGCCTGGATGATTTTAGGGATTTTGCTGACCAGACCGGGTTT
Organism: Pseudomonadota bacterium; assembly: GCA_018816605.1. The sequence goes on along the minus strand of JAHIVS010000034.1, from coordinate 11,908 downwards.
AAAATTCTTAAAAAAGCAGCCATCAACACCACAGGGCACCAGGGCAAAAAAATTACGGTGTTTCCCAATCTTTTTGCCACCTATGGTATTTTTTTGATCGGAAAAGACTAGACATGGGATCCAAGATATGGAGGACACCGCAGTGGAAGACAGAGAACTGATCGATAAAATGATTAAAGATCAAACAGCGCGACACCGCCTTCCAGCTGGGAATCCCCGGGGAAGGACTGCTGGTCCGGGCCCAGACAAGCCTCTGGGCAGCAACACTTAAGGCCGCCGTTAAATGCGCCAGGATTTTTTATGGAAAGGGTATTGCCCGGTCCATACTCGGTAACAGATCCTGAACATGAGAACCCATTTTCCGAAAGCCAAATTATCATCGGCAGGGGAATCAACCTCGTCAAACGCCTGACCGTCGGATATCCACAAAAAAAAGACTGCCCCTCCTTGATTCTTTTTGCCCGAATAGGTATACAATAAACTTGAGAAATCTGTTCTTCTGCCTGGGAAATATCGGCAAAGTCATTATCAAGACCGTGGAAAATACTATCAAAAAAGAGGCTTTTATCGCATTGGAGAACACATTAAATCCATAGAAGCCTTTTTTGACATCACTTTTTTGGGGGCCTTGCGTTTGCATCATAAAAAAAACCATTGGGAGGGCCGACAAAAATGCCTGGGATGGATATGCCTGGCAATTCTTCTGTGTTTCCCCCTTCTTGCCCATGGAAATCCCCAGCATCCCAAATCCGGCAATGAAACCGATTCCAAGCCGATCCCGGCAGTACCCTATACCGCAGAAGAACAGGCATTTATCGATGGAGGACCTATCGTCACCGTGGCCAACGAATTGGACTGGCCGCCCTTTGATTTCATTGCCGACGGCCTGCCAGCCGGATTCGGTATTGATTTGATGGATCTTCTGGCCCGAAAATCAGGCCTTTCCATATCCTATGTCAACGGATACACCTGGGAGGAACTGATGGAAATGTTCTTTGAGGGGCATCTGGATGTGGTGCATTCCCTGAGTCTCACCCCTGAACGGCAGAAGAAAGCCTTGTTCTCCTCCCCTTACTACCATAGCAAAAATGTACTGGTTTTCAGATCCGATGCCCTGGATATCCAGACCCTCGACGACCTGGAAAAAAAGATTATTGCCCTGCCAAAGGGCTGGTCTTCCATCGAATTTTTCAAAACCCATTATCCAAACGTCCATATCATCGAGGTTGAAAGCAGCCGCCAGGCTCTTGAGTATGTGGACCAGGGCAAGGTAACCGCCACCGTGGAACAGGAAGGAATTGCCCGGTATTTTATTAAAAAATTCGGTTTTACCGACCTTGCGCTTTCTCCCTGGCTGGAGAATGAAGACCTCCAGAAAACATCCTCCATGCACTTTGCCGTACTTAAAACCAACCCGATTTTATTTTCCATCCTGAACAAGACCCTTGCCGGCATCTCCCTGGCTGAAATGGAACTGCTCAAGAACAAATGGTTTTCCAGATCAGGACGGCAGATCGGCGGGGGAGATGTGGGGCTGACCCCCGAAGAACGGAACTGGCTGAAGAACAAACAGCAGATCAGCGTTTGTGTACCGCCGGAACGTATGCCCTTTTCAGCCATCCGGGGAAACCAGGTTGTGGGCATGACCGCCGATCTTCTGGAACTATTTGAAGAAAAACTGAACATCTCCTTTCAGGCGATACCGGCCCTGTCCTTTGCCGATGCAATTGACCGGGTGGCAACAAGGGACTGCGATCTTATCCCCATGATCAGCAAAACCGAGGCAAGAAAAGTTCGCCTGGATTTTACCTCTGCGTTCATGGAATATAATGTGGTTATTCTTTCCCGGGAAGATTTTTCCTTTATTACCGACATCCCCGGGCTCAAATCAAAAACTATCGGCATGGTCGCAGCTGGCAATGTCCTTGAACGCGTTATTGAAAAATACCCGAAACTGAACTATGTGCCCATGGAAACCATTGAGGACTGCCTCATCGATGTCTCCACAGGGCAGCTGGATACAGCTGTTTTAAGCCTGCCAGCTGCCTCCCATTATATCCGGAAAACCGGCCTTACCAACCTTAAGGTGGTCGGTCATTCCAGCATCAAAGAAGACCTGCGCATCGGGGTACAAAAAGAGAATCACCAACTCCATTCCATCATGAGCAAAGTGGTCAGGTCCCTAAGTCAGAATGAGCTGGACACGATCACCCAGAAATGGCTGGGCCAAGAACTGGAAAACAAACCGGACTATGGTCTTTTGTGGAAATTCCTGTCCGCTTTCGGTATTGTTCTGGTCCTCGTGATATTGTGGAACCGGAATCTGTCCCGGCTAAACAAACAGATCGCCATTGCCCATGAAGAGCTTAGCCAGAAGACACAAGAGCTGGAGCACATCTCCGCCACAGACAGTCTGACACAGATCTTTAACCGCCGCCACATTGAAGCATCCTTTGAACTGGAATTAAAAAGAAGCATCCGGCATGGCCGGGAGCTTTCCATCATCCTGCTGGATATCGATTTTTTCAAAACCGTTAACGACACCTTCGGTCATCAGACAGGGGATACGGTTTTAAAACTATTTGCCGGCCTGCTCGGAAAAAACATACGCACCACGGATATCCTGGGCAGATGGGGGGGAGAAGAATTTCTCATCGTCTGCCCCGAGACAAACCTTGAAAATGCATACCACATGTCCCAGGTCCTCTGCCGCCGAATTGGGACAGAACACTTTGGAAACGTCGGTTCCCGGACCGCCAGTTTCGGGGTCACTGCCTTTAAAAAAGGAGATGACACCCGGACAATGATCTCCCGGGCCGACAAAGCCCTTTACCTTGCAAAATTCAATGGCCGCAACCGGGTTGAACGCATTCAATAAAACCGGTTGCCCATAACCTCAACCCTTTTAGGAGAAAAACAAATGGACTGGAACCCGGGAGCCCTGCTTGAAATGTCGGGATACTATTGGAAAACCTGTACCCTCCATACCGGTGTAAAACTGGATATTTTTACCCTTATCGGCGCAAAGATCCTCTCCGGAAAAACAATTGCCAAAAACCTCGGCATGGATCAACGGGGGGTTGTCCTGCTGTTAAACGGCCTTACCGCCCTCGGCCTCCTTGTCAAAAAAAACCAGACCTATGCCAACACCCCGGAATCAACTGCCTTTTTAACCAAAAAGTCACCCCAATATATCGGGCATATGATCCTTCACCACCACCACCTGGCCCCGTCCTGGGTAAACATGGACAAGGCCATCTCAAAGGGTGGCCCCATCCGACAGAAATCCGGCGTATCAACAGAAGAATGGCGGGAAAGTTTTCTCATGGGCATGTTCAATATGGGCATGGCCGTTGCCCCGGGCCTTGCAAAACAATTGGATCTTGAAGGGTGTAAGCATCTCCTGGATCTTGGCGGAGGCCCCGGTACCTTTGCCATCCATTTCTGCCTTGAAAACCCGGATCTTTTGGCCTCGGTCTGCGATCTTCCCACGACCCGGCCCTTTGCAGAAAACACCATCAAAAAATTCAAACTGGAAGACCGTATCGCCTTTGTTCCCGGTGACTACACCAAAAAAAAATTTTGCCTTGAACAAAAATTTGATGCAGCATGGCTTTCCCATATTCTCCACGGCGAAAGCCCTGAAATGGCCCAAAAGATCGTCGCCAGGGCCGTGGCCGCCCTGGGATCCGGGGGGAAAATATTCATCCACGAATTTATCCTGAACAACACCATGGACAGCCCGCTGTTCCCGGCCCTGTTCTCCCTGAATATGTTTCTGGGAACCAAACAAGGACAATCCTATGGTGAAAAACAACTCATTGACATGCTAGCGGCCTGCGGGGTAAAAAATATTGTTCGCCTTGATTTTACTGGCCCCACTCAATCCGGAATTCTGGCAGGCTGCACGGGATAAAAACAAGCAAAAACTTTTTGACTAGCTCTCCCTGTTCATGTATACTAACGCAGAATATTGAATTCCGCTTACAATTCGTACGTTTTCCTCTTGAAGCTAACCGTGTTTTGCGACTTGTTTTCATGGTATTAACCAAATCGTTTCAGTAAACCCAGATCGTTTATCCAAGGGAAAGGAGCAGGTATGAAGGATCAGGCTTCAGAAGTTTTTCTCCAGCGGGCCCGGGTCATCACCATGGCCAGAAGGACCGCCTTTATTCTGGTCATTATCGCAGTGTTTTACTCTTTGGCAGCCATTGTCTATTCCACCCATGTCATTTACAAGGTAAAGCTCAACTATGCTGTCATTCTTGAGCAATTCGGGGGAAAAAGACAAGCCGTTACCGAGGTGGGCTGGCATTATCGCCTCCCCTTTTTCACCCGCCTTGAAAAAGAGGTTCCGCTCATGAACCAGAACATGTATCTGGGTGGATCTTCCGCCCCCATAAAAATCATTTCCCAGGAAAACGTCGCCCTGTGGACATCAGCGCTCATGACCTTTAAGATCAAAGACCTGAAAGTGTGGGGCATTGAAAACCTTTCCCCGGAAACGCTGCTCCAGGGCGATTTTGACGGCATCTCCAAGGACATCCTCCAGGGGGAAAAGGTCAACAATCTGATCAGCAACAGGGAAACCATAAAAGAAGCCATCTTTAAGGCCCTTAAAGACAGACCCATCAACAAAAACGGGCCGACCCTGGAAGGGAAATACGGCATTGAGGTGGTCAGTTTTGTCCTCAATGAAACCCGGTTCGGGGACAAGCTGGTCGAAGCAACAGAAGAGAAAAAACGTCGCCAGCTCATCGCAGAGGCCGATAATTATGCCGCAGACCAGGAAGCAGACCAGATCGGCAAACTCTACAAAGCGTATCTGGAAGGGATCAGATCCCTTCATATGGCCCTGGGCGGCTCCCAAAACCAGCCGGTAAATCCGGCCCTGTTTGAATTTTTGTCCCAGCAGAAATGGGCAACCGCCTATGAGAAAAACCAGTCTGTCCAGAAAACCTTTGTGCTCCATGCCAGCGGCCAGACGCCGTCCATGACACTGCCCCCCTTTGAAAAAAAACAGCTGGCAAAAACCGCGGATATGCAAAGTGAGACCGACAAGACAACCCCCTAAGGAGTTGCCCGGGAGGAGCGAATGGCCAAACGAATCACAAAAGAAAAAATCTATATCACCCTGCCCGAAGAAACCATAAAAAAAATCGAATCCATGGCAACGGAATGGTCCTATGATACAAAAGCGTTTGTGAGAAGCCGTCTCAACCAGTATAAAGCCCCAAGTCCCCTTGTCTCGGGTCTAAAAGATTTTTTGTATCTGATCTTTTATATGCGCAGAAAAAAACGGGTGATGAATGTTCTCAACAATCCTGAAATTCTGACCGACTGGAAGAAACGCTTTCTTTATTCCGGAGAAACCAATGCCGGTGCCTCCTGGAACCGGGTCATTGAAAAAGAACTGACAAAACCTGAATACCACTATCTGATCGCCGTTCTGGACCGGGAACTCACCGATCTGCATGTGCCCATGGAATTGGCCGTAACCTTTGACAAAATCTACCGGGCCCATATCAGGAAAGAACATCTTGAGGACCCGGACGTACCCAAGGCCCCCATTATGCTCATCGAAGGGACATCGGGCAGCGGCAAATCTGCAACGGTCAGGGAAGCCCTCGAGCAGGTGGTCTTTAGAAACGAGGTCATCCCCACGGTGGACTGGAAACAAAAAAAAGCCGAAATCCTGGCAAACCACAGCCTGTTTACCGCACTTGAGGATGTGGACCCTGACTTTGCAATGAAGATTGCCAGGAAGAAAAAACTGGCCTTTTACCGGCGCCTGTCAGGTATTCCCATACTGCGACGGATATTTAAGAAAAGGATCATGAGCAGCCTCACCACTTTTGAAGAACGGGGAATAGAGGTGGATGCCTCCATTATCACCCCCAACGATTACCAGACCGCCTTGTCCGGAGAACCGGGCAATTATTTTAAAAGGGCCATGGGCCACCCAAAGGTTACGTCCATCCGCCACATTGAGGAAGCCCACTCTGCCTTTGGAAAATCAGAAACAAGTCCGGGCAGCGGCGGCGCCGAGAAACAGCAGCGAACCCTCATTGATACCAGCAATATTCTGCTGGATGAAATCATTGACGGCCGGCGGGATTGTTTTCTCATTGCCACAACAGACCAGACCCATCGGTTTGACTCGGCCATTTACCGGCGGTTTGTGGAAAAAGGCTGCATCATTGACATGTCCAAATTCTGGATGAACAAGGAAAATCTTAAAAAAATCATCCTTCTGGAGATTAACCGTCACCAGATTCCCACCCATTTTCTGCCGGAATCACCGATTCTGGATGCAGCAGCCGAAAAGATCTATGCCATTTTCAAGGAACGCAGTCTCAAAATCAGCCCGGCCTATGTCCGGAAACTGGTTGAATCCATCATCAATATCCGGGGGGATTTTATCCTGGATTTTCTGGACAACAGCATCCTTGTGCGAAGCGCCTTCCAGCTGGTGGCCAAAAATGTCTATGGAGAGCTCTACAACAAGGTGGTGGACCGCATGGACCGAAAGGTCAACTGGGAGGAATATGTGGGGGATATCAAGGACAAATTTTCGGAAATGGCCAACAATTGTTTTAACTACGGGGTCAGCGAGGAAAAGGGCGTGGTGCTCACGGGACCGCCCGGCAGCGGCAAAACCTTTCTGGTCAGGACCTGGCTCTCCTCCAACCTGAAGGTCCATGACATTGCCACAAGCCCCTCTGCTCTGCAGGATAGCGCAAGCCCGGTCCACGGAGCCGTGGCCAACCTTGAAAAGGTATATGATATTGCAAAGATGGTGGCACCCACGGTGATTTTCTTCGACGAGGGAGATGCCCTGGCCCCCAAGAGAAGCGCTACCGGCGGCCAACCTTCCGATGCCCTCACCAATAAATTCTTAAATATCATTGACGGCGAAATTCCCTTAAACAAGGTGTTTACAGTGCTGACCACCAATCGTCTGGACATTCTGGACCCTGCCCTGATCCGGTCCAAGCGCCTAAAAACCCTTGAAGTTTCAGGCCACATGCGGCAAAAGGATATTTTTGATATCATCAAAAAACAATTTGACAATATTCCCCACAAGCGGGAGTTTGAAGTGGAGACCATCATTGAAACCGCCCAGGGCATCTGCAATACACCGGCGGATTTTACCTCTTTTACGGAAAAAGCCATTGCCCTTTGCAGCACAGAATATAAGGTATTATTAAAACTGCGGGATCTGAAACATTCAACCGAACAGGAAAAACATGAGTTCATCAAATTAAATTTTAAAACCATCCTGGGGATATTGGATGCGGTAAAAGCCCCGCCCCTGCTAAAGGCCAATATAAAAAATGACCTGAAAAACTTTGTAACCCACTATGACCAGATCATGGAATCGGTGGACCATATCACCTCGGAAGAAAAATACCCACTGGTTGCGACCCATCTGGAATCCGCCCGCAGGGAAATTTCCAGGAGCCCCGTGCGCAAGGGGTCTATCCAGCTCAATGAATTCCTTGAAACAGAACTGAGCAAGGAACCCCAGGTGGGGTTTATCATTGGTGTGGGAGCCAATGACGTCACCGGCATGCTGCTGCCCATTGCCACCAGTCTGACGGGAAGGGTCGACAGCTCCACGATCATCGTCACCGGCGCGGTCTCCTCTTCGGCCCCCAACGCAGCCCAGCTGGACATGGCCGTGCAGATGACCAAGCAATCGGCCCAGGAAGCGCTGACCATGGTGAAAAACTATATCCAGGAATTGTCCCCCAGAATCAGTATTCCCTGGCTGTTTGGCGACCTGCTGCAACACTACACCATCCACCACCAGCTCTTGAGTGCCTCCTACAATGTGGGCGGCCCTTCCGCCGGTTACGCCCTGGCCCTAAACACCATGTCCGCCCTCCTGAGAATCCCCTTGTGCATTGATTTCGGCATCACAGGGGCCCCCTGGACCAAGGGGGTGCGAAAAGACGAGGTGGGCGGGTCCGTGATCATCGGCGGCCATAGGAAAAAAACGGAAAAGGTCCTGTTATACTTAAGGCGCATGTATATGCCCCTGCAAAATTACAAGGACCTGGAACCGGAATTTCTCATCGGATACTGGCAGCGGAAAAAAGATATCATTGCCGTGACCCATTTTGCAGATCTCATGCCCGAAGTCCTGTTCTTAGATGACGCCCATAACGACCTGAGGGAAAAACTCATTGAAAAACGAATCGCATACAAAACCGAAAAATACTATGCCACCCAGGCAACCACATCATTGAAAGAAGAGATCATCCAGACAAAAATACGGATGCGAAAGCGGGCGGAAGAAGAGATTCTGCGCAGGGTGAATGCCATACACCTGTATCTGTCAGATCCTGACCGGGAAAAATACATTTCCCATGAGCAGATTTTCCAGACCTATATGATAGATTAAATTTTTGGTCCGGCCATGGTGATCCGGCCAACAGGATAAACAGCGCCTGAAAGCCCCCTTTTTACCGATTTTTTATTGCCGGACCTATCCATGGCAACTCTTTTTTATTTGTTTTCTCAGCTTTCGGATTTGAAGGAAGGCTGACCCCATGAAAATCTGCCGACTCCGAAAGAATTCTGATGCCAAAAATCGGTTCCTTTGAAAAATAAGGGAGAGACCCCAATTGGCGGTTAAACAAAATGCTTCTGGGTGGCCCAGACCGATGCCTGGGTCCGGCTGTTTACCCCCAGTTTATTAAAAATATGCGTAATATGGCTTTTCACCGTATGGGGGCTGATATTTAACGCATGTGCTATTTCCACATTTGTGGTGCCCCAGGCAAGCATTTGAAGCACTTCTATTTCCCTCTGGCTCAAAGGCGTCGGCAATTGGCGGTTGGCCTCATCCCTCTTATCGCTTTCCCTGCCGGATAAGCGCGCAATTTTTTTTTCCAGATTTTCAATATATTGCTTTGCCGAATCCAGGGCAGATACATTCTGGGTGTTATCAATATCCAGGGTAATGGTGGACAATAGTTTTCCATTGTTATCAAGAACCGGGAAAATGGCTTTTTCCTGTACCGGTCTGCTGATGTGGGGGCACCGCCCCGGAAGGGTCTGCTGCCGGCCGAGCATGGCGGCAAAGGCCATACAGGTATTAAAGCCGCAATCATTGCAATTGGTCTGGGGCAACAGCTTTAATATCTGGGTGATGGCCGTATGCCTGAAAATGGTATACCGAGGGGCGATCTGAGCCTTCCGATGATGCATGTCATTTAAAAATGCCATGAGCCGAACCATGAAATCCCTTGCATCCTCATTGTCATCAAAGGGGGAGGCAAGTCCCCTGTCCGGATAAAGCACACACAGGGTCTGATCAAAACCGAACCGGATATAGGACGGAGTATCATACAATTGCGCTTTTTTTACCTCGGCATTGATGTAGGGGAATAAGAATTCGATATCCATGGAAAAATCAAACTCCGCCATCATGCATGCCTCTAGTTTATCCGCAGACCGGGTTGCAGGCCCCCGTCCCATGGAGCATACCCGCAAACTGTGAAATCCGATATTGGAATGTCCTGGTGTCATGGTTGTCGGCTCAATTTATTTTGTTCAACCATAGGGCAGATCCCCCAGGATGTCAACACCCCGGCAAAGCCGAAGTCGGTTGCGTTAAATATCTTAAAAATCGCCCAAATGGGGGATGTATTTAATTGAAATAAAGCTTAATTAAATACAAGATTTGCAGCGTAACCTGGATCAGAAAATGGAGGATACTTTTATATGGCACAGCGTTCAGACATATTTGAAAATCACTACAAGGACTATTGCAGGCAGATTGCATCCGTTAATTTTGCATCGGTCAAAGACCGGCTTGACATTCAAATTGAAAATAACATTGCACACATTCCCTTTTTCAATCAAACATATCAGGTCTCCGGCCAGGGTATTTTTAATAGGGACAATGAAACGGCTAACTATATAACCTGCGTCATTTTAGCCAAATATATCCTGCTTTGTCCGGATCAGTTATATCTGGATGGAGACTGGTGCACATTTCGGGATTTTAAACGGCAGGCCCATTTTACCAATACCAATTTTTTTAATGCCGAGACCCTAGGTCAGATCAAAACGCATTTTTCAGGGCGTTTGACCGATCTGAAAATCGCGTGTAAAAAGATGAATGGAACCGCCCTGGAGATCGACCTGAACTATGATTTAGCGATCTTTTTTACGGCGCTGCCCCGCTTATCCCTGCTGCTGTTGATGAACGATGCAGATGAACAGTTTCCGGCAGAGTGCAAGGTTTTATTTCAAAGGCAGGGCGAATATTATCTGGACCCGGAGTCTCTGGCCATGACCAGCGGTCTTTTGGCAAGAAAGCTAATTGCGGCTGATAAAAGCGAAGAAGGGGAATGCAATGACAACATTTAAAAATACAATGGAAGTCTTTAAACTATTGGAAAAAACCAATTGCCGGAAATGCAATAAGCCCACCTGCCTCGCGTTTGCAGCAGCTGTATTCCAGGGCCAAATCCCTTTAAGTCAGTGCCCGTTTATTGATGAAACCGTTCTCAAAAAATACGGTTCCCGGAAAGTGGAATATGAATCCGCATTTGAGCAGGACTACATCAAGGTGCTTGCCCAGTTAAAAGAGCGGATAAACCAGATTGATCTTGAGTCCAGGGCAGAAAAACTGGCGGGTAAATTTTCAAATGGCCGGTTAATTTTAAAAATTTTCGGCAAAGACTTCGGCATTGGCAAAAATGGCGAAATCTCTACCGATATTCATGTAAATCCCTGGATTGTCCCACCAGTATTCAATTATGTATTGAGCAGCAAAGGGTTGGCGGTGACCGGATCATGGGTGCCCTTCAGGGAGCTTGAAACATCCAGAGACTGGGCCCGGTTTTTTGAGCATCAATGCGTGGGTTCCTTTAAACAGGTGGCTGATACAAACCCTTCTTTTTTCCGGGACATCATTGAGTTGTTTAACGGCAGACCCGTTCAGAATCATTATGATGCCGATATTTCCCTGATCATCCATCCACTGCCCCTGGTGCCCATGTTGATTTGCTACAATCGACCCGAAGAAGGCCTGGAATCGGATCTAAACCTGTTTTTTGACACTACCGCCGATAAAAACCTGCCCATAGAAAACATTTATACCTTGTCCACCGGCCTTGCCAATATGTTTAAAAAATTGGCCAAAACCCATGGATAAGTCCATGTCGGCAATAAAGTGAACATTTATTTTTAAACAAGGAGGGCACATGGATTCATACCTGAGAAAATACGCCAACCGATACGACAAATGGCTGGGTGAAGGTAAAATTGCCTATACATCCAGAGTGATCCCCATTGAAAAATCCCTTGACGCCAAGCAATGGGTGATGCCGACACAACAGGCCCTATCCATACTCACCCGGGCAAATTCCTTTGCCTTAACGGCCTGTGCATGCCGGACCCATTATCAATGTGATAAACCCAAAGAGGTGTGTTTTCTATTAAACGAAGTTGCCGATAAAGCTGTTGAAAAAAATGAGGCCCGAAAAGTGGACGAAAAAGAAGCCATCCGGGTGCTGCGAAGTGCCGGCAAAGCAGGCCTTGTTCATCTGAGCTTATATCGGCCGGGCCAGGAAGTGTTTGCCTTATGCAGCTGCTGCCCTTGCTGTTGTCATGATTTGCAGCTGCTGATCAAATACAAACGGACCGAGTTGGTGGTGCATTCAGACTTCAGTGCAGGCACCAATGAATCCCTTTGCCGAGACTGTGGACTTTGTATAGAAACGTGTCCCTTTGCGGCCAGGGGTATGACTGACAATGGACTGGTCTTTGATCCGGAGTGCTGCTACGGGTGCGGGGTTTGTGTCCCGGTGTGCCCGGAGGCTGCAATCACAATGGAAAACCGCCATGAATTGCCGATGGCCTAAAAGCATCCCCAATGCCGCTGTTG
>JAHIVS010000298.1 GCA_018816605.1 Pseudomonadota bacterium | reverse complement strand
CTCCTACACCCTCAGGGCCGCCGCCATCAGCGAAAAACGGCAATCCTGGAAAAATGCAACGGAAAACGGATTTGCCGTGGATACCTATGAAAACCTCCTTCCCACGGCCGACCTTGTCATAAACCTGACCCCGGACAAACAGCACACATCTGTCATTAACGCCATCATGCCCCTGATGAAAAAAGATGCCTGCCTGTCTTACTCCCACGGGTTTAACATTGTGGAAGAAGGCATGAAAATCCGGGAGGATCTCACCGTGATCATGGTGGCCCCCAAATCCCCGGGCACCGAGGTCAGACAGGAATACAAACGCGGGTTTGGCGTGCCCACCCTCATTGCCGTACACCGGGAAAACGATCCCAGGGGCGAAGGCCTGGAACTGGCCAAGGCCTATGCCGCAGGCACCGGCGGACACAGGGCCGGCGTGCTCATGTCTTCCTTTGTGGCGGAAGTCAAATCCGATCTCATGGGAGAACAGACCATCCTCTGCGGCATGCTCCAGGTGGGCTCTCTGCTTTGCTTTGACAAGATGATGGAAAAGGGCATGGACTCCGCCTATGCTTCCAAACTGGTCCAGCACGGCTGGGAAACCGTTACCGAAGCCCTCAAACACGGCGGCATCACCAATATGATGGACCGCTTGACCAATCCTGCCAAAATTATGGCCTTTGACCTGTGCGAACAGCTCAAAGAAATCCTTGCGCCCCTGTTCAACCAGCACATGGACGACATCATGACCGGACATTTTTCAAAGACCATGATGGAAGACTGGGCCAATGATGACATCAACCTGCTCACCTGGCGGGCCCAGACCGCCAAAACCCCCTTTGAGACCTCCATTGCCCTGGAAAAAGATATTCCGGAGCAGGAATACTTTGATAACGGCATCCTCATGGTGGCCATGGTCAAGGCCGGTGTGGAGCTGGCCTTTGACACCATGGTGTCCGCCGGTATCATTGCGGAATCCGCCTATTACGAATCCCTCCATGAGGTGCCCCTCATCGCCAACCTCATTGCCCGGAAAAAACTCTATGAAATGAATGTGGTCATCTCGGACACGGCCGAGTACGGCTGCTACCTGTTTGCCCACAAGGCCGCCCCCCTGCTGGCAGATTTCATGAAGACCATTGATACCACTGCCATCGGCAAAGGCCTTGGACTTGCGGACACAGGCTGCGACAATCTGCGTCTGATCCAGGTCAACCAGGCCATCCGCAGCACCTGTGTGGAAAAGGTGGGCAAAACCCTGAGAACCTATATGAGCGCCATGAAGCCCCGCCTTTAAACTCCCCGGCCGCTGCAGGTACTTCCCGGCAGCGGCCGTTTTTTTTACCCATGGACAATGGCCGAATAAAAATGGTATCCGTTCCCATCCATAAATTTTTAATACCGGTCACCCCAATGACGTTTATCAAATCAGCGGTTCATAAAACACACGGCACCCCGACAGCCTATTTTTTTATTTTTTCCAATACCGACATCCTGGTCAGACAGATATCAGACACCCAGGTGGCCATCCCCTGTGGGGACCGCGCATTTCTGGACCCAAACACAATTGCGGACCCCTGCTTTTTCGGCCGCTTTCAAAATATAGACTGCTATTGCGGAAAACTTTCTGAAAGCCGACTTCCCCCCGGCCACACCTTCATTAGCATCCGCTCCCTTTATAACCGGGTGCAGGAGCACTTCTGGCACATGGCCGGCTATGCCCGGCAGATCCATGACTGGAACACAAATTTCAAATTCTGCGGCCGCTGCGGCACCCAAACCCTCCGGAAACAGACGGAACATGCAAGGATATGCCCGTCCTGCAACCTGCACCATTACCCCCGGATCTCGTCTGCCGTCATCGTCGCCATTGTAAAGGACGATCAGCTCCTGCTGGCCAGGGGTGTCAATTTTCCCGATAAAAAGATGTTCAGTGTGCTGGCAGGATTTGTGGAACCCGGAGAATCCCTTGAAGAATGCATCCACCGGGAAGTTTTTGAAGAGGTGGGCATTCAGGTCAAAAACATCACCTATTTTAAAAGCCAGTCCTGGCCCTTTCCCGACAGCCTGATGATCGGATTTACAGCAGACCATGACAGCGGACAGATCTCCATAGACCCTGAAGAAATCCTTGAGGCCGACTGGTTTGACGTGGATCATCTGCCGAAAACGCCGGCAAAATATACCATTTCCGGCCAACTGATCGACTGGTTTGTCCGCAGTCAAACAAATCGGATAAATAAAACCCGCTAATATGGGAGGCAGCCCAGGTTTTCAGAATCTCGCATCCGCGTCTATCTGGGTTTCCTACCCAAGTTTTGCCGCCCCAAATACATCTTCCCTGTTCAGCCATTGGTCTGAGGCATTCTCGTTATTCAACAGGATTTCAAAGGCCTTTACAAACCCCACCTGGTAGGAGAAAAATCCTTTTCCAGCCAAGACCCGGGTAAAGATGCTGGCATACATGTCTGTGGTGGCCCGGTACAAAGGAAAACAGGGTATCAGGGTTTCTTGTCCCTGTTCAAAGCTTTTCCGGCAGACGGCAATCTCTGTGGAATGGTAGGCCCGGCAGGAAAACGGGCGCAGGGTGTAAATCATGCACAATTGATTCTTATCAATGTCCAGAAACGGACAGGGGGTCCGGGTGGAAAGCCAGAAATCCTCTGTCAGGGTATTGCCCTTTGCCGTCACTTCCAGCACCCTTTCTTTTAAAAACGCAAACCCTTCCGGGGTTGTCTGGGCTGCCAGTTCATTGTAAATCACCAAAACTTCCGGGATGGAAACCCCCACCTTTAAATGGCAGCAATAAGAACACCCCTGCTTGCAGGCAGCGCCTTCGGGCAGCTCAAACACCGATTTTGTAAACTGCTCCATGGCCACCCCGAGAACCGGCAGGCTGATGCCGTTGGCGTCTAAAAATGCGGCAAGCTTGTCTTGGCCCTGGGCCATATAGGCAGCCAGCAATTGCTTGGACCTGGATTCGGAAGATTCTGGCGGGTCGTTTTGAAATTGATTCATTGATAGGGTTCCTTGACGCTTTTTGATACTGCAATTGTAAAAAATTTGTGCCCAGTGGCAGAAGGCTTTTGTTTTGATTATAACAGACCTGGCCATAATTAAAGAGACTTTTTTGAACCGGGTCAGACGTGTTAAAAACATCCTTCCAAAAATCAGACCCCGGGGAACGATATCCTGCCCCGGGCGCTTTAAAGAAATCACCCGTTCTTCCGGGGTTTCGCCCTGTTTGTCGGAACTGCCGACAAGGGCTCTTCCGGCCAATAATGTTTGGGATATCGTCCCATTAAATCTTTTTTAACCGCCCTATAGGTTGTCTTCCAGAAGTTTGCCAGATCCTGGGTGATCTGAACCGGCCGGCCGGCAGGAGAGAGCAGATGAAGAGTGATGGGGATTTTACCCCGGGCAATGGCAGGGCTCTTTGCCAGGCCGAACATCTCCTGGAGCCGGACCGAAAGGACAGGAGATGCCAGTGGCCCGTTATCGTCCATGTACCGGAGGGGAATCCTTGATCCCGAAGGAACCACCACATGGGTGGGAGCATGGGTGTCAAGGATCTTCTGCTGATCCCAGGTCAGAAGACTTTCCAGGGCCGATGACAGGTCCACCTGTTTCAACCCGGCAGCAGAGGTGATCTGGTCCAGAAAGGGTCCCAGCCAAATGGCCAGGCTTTCAGACAAAGCAGAATCCGACAGGTCCGGCAGATCCGGGAACGTGCCACAATTCTTCAAAAACACAGTTCGCTGCCGGAGCTGCCGGAGCCTGGCGGTCCAGGGCAAGAGTGTCAGGCCTGACTCCCGGATTCCCCGGATCAGGCAGGCACGGACCGCTTTTGGGTCTGGAAGTTTCGCCAGTGTCTCGCAAATGACAAGCCTGCCATAGGTGCGCTTGGAAACCGCCCGCACCGAAAGGGTCTGTTTATCCCAGAATAGGTGTTCGACATCCTCGATCTGGTCCGCAAAGTCTTGCTCCAGATCTGTTTGTGCATAGGGGGCTGCCAGAAAAATAGCCGCATTGCGCGGGTTGCCGTCCAGGTGAAGGGCAACAATATAGGAAAGAGGTGACAGGCAGTTGGCGGACCTGAAAAACGCCCCGCTTCCCGATGCCATGAGGAAAGAATGGTCCTGATTGTTCCTATTTTTGGCCACCCGCTCGGGCCAGGCCATGGCCAGCACAGAACCGCATCTCCCAATGTCTGTGCCCATGGAACGAATGGCCAGGTCTTTTTTGATCCGGTCGGCACTCTTCAATATGGTCCGGGCCAGGGGTTCATTGAAACCAGAGCCTCTGTCCATGGCAGACAGGGCTTCTAGGCGAAGACGGATATCCGGGTCATACGCCCCTTGTTGAAACGACAAAATATCCCGTTCCCCCAAAAGCGCCGCAAGCCTGCAGGCCAGAACTCCCTGGCCCATCTTCTCTGCTTCAAGAACCATGTGGGCCAGCCGCGGGTGGATGCCGGCCGACATAATCCGCTGGCCGTGACCGGTGATACGGCCCTGGTCATCCAGACACTTTAATTGCGTCAGCAGGGATCTTGCCTGGTCAAAAGAGGCTTTTGGCGGCCGATCCAGCCAATTAAGGCTTTTGGGATCAGACACCCCCCACAATGCCAGATCCAGGGCAAGTGAAGTCAAATCAGCCGAAAGAATCTCCGGCCGGTTAAAGGGGGTCAGTCCCTGGTCCTCATGCAGAGACCAGAGCCGATAACAAACCCCGGGGGCGGTTCTGCCAGCCCTTCCCTGGCGCTGGTCTGCCGATGCCCGGGAGACACGGATGGTGTCCAGTATGCCCATGCCCGTACCGATCGAAAACCGCGGTACCCGCATGAGGCCGGTATCCACCACCACCCTCACCCCCTCTATGGTCAGGGAGGTTTCCGCAATGGAGGTTGCCAGAACAATTTTTCGGCAGCCGGCAGGGGATGGGCAAATGGCTGCGGCC
Organism: Pseudomonadota bacterium; assembly: GCA_018816605.1. The sequence continues at coordinate 17,427 of JAHIVS010000298.1, read as the reverse complement.
TGTTCTGACCGGGACAAATTGCCGTAAAGGGGCAGGATGGAAATCTTCGGGCCGGTTTGTTTCAAGGGTATCCGGGATTCTAATTTTCGGGCCAGGTCCCGGATCTCCCGGACACCGGGAAGAAACACCAGTATATCCCCGGATTCTTCGGTCAGAGCCTTTTCAACAGCTGACAGACAGGCCGTCCGGATGCGCCGGTATGGGTCCTGATTCGGGGAGTATCCCCCCCTTACAGGGGTGGACGGCTCGGGCGGCAGATAGCGGGTGACCACAGGATGGATCTTCCCCTGGGAGACAATCATGGGGGCGTTGTCCATGAGGGCTGCCAGAGCTGCCATGTCCATGGTGGCGGACATGACCAGAATCCGCAGCCCTGGATTAAAGACCCCGGCCGCCTCCAGGCAGAGGGCCAGACCAAGGTCTCCGTGGATATGACGCTCATGGAATTCGTCAAAAATCACAAGGCCCACCCCTTCCAGGGAGGGATCATTCTGGATCCGCCGGGTCAGGATCCCTTCTGTGACCACTTCAATCCGGGTAGCAGGGGTAATGCACCGTTCCATGCGGATCTGGTACCCGATTGTCCGGCCCAGGGGTTCTCCCAGCATTTCGGCCATGCGGGCGGCGCAGGTTTTGGCAGCCAGGCGCCGGGGCTCCAGAAGAATAATTTTTTTTCCTCCAAGCCAGCTCTGATCCAGCAGTGCCAGGGGGACTAACGTGGTTTTTCCTGCCCCCGGAGGGGCCTGGAGCACAGCCCGTTGGCCCTCTGCCAGGGCCAGGGCAAGCTCGGGCAATACCTTTGCCACGGGCAGGCATTGCCCAGAAAGGGTATCGGCTTTAAAGGAGAAATCGGGTGTCATTTCTTTTCTTCCAGAATTAGATGCTCCATAAACACCCTTGATCAGAACCCGGGCCAGTCAAACCCGGCCCGGACAGGATAATGGTCCGAAGGGAACCGGCCTGAAAAAGAATCCGACACCACCTGCTGGAAAACAGGTACCAATCCCCCCTGGTAGAGTATCCAGTCAATCTGTTGTCCGGTTTTTCGCCCGTCAAATCCATGGAAGGTGGTGATCGGTTCCTTGTCAAACACACCCTCAAATCCACGGTCTTTAAACAGCCTATGGGCAGGGGAGCCGGGGTTGGCGTTGAAATCACCCACAATGACCACGGGAAGGGCCCGGGGGAAATTTGATATAAAATTGATGACCAATTTTGCGCTTTCTTCCTGGACCAAAGGGTCAAAATCAAAATGGGTATTGACCATCAGAATCCGGTCTGCATTTTTCTCAAACAATCCGATCACACATTGCCGGGGCCATCTGGATCCCGCAAGTTTGGACAGAACCTTTGGGGTATCACTCAAAAAATAGTGGTTTTGTTCCAGGCACTGCCAGGACGGGTGGGAAAAAATCAAGTTGCTCTGCCAAAGGTCATCGGCTGTGTTGTGCTGGCCCATGACCCCGTATCCGGGCAAAACCGTCTTTAAAAAGTCCGCCTGGAAATGGTTGACCTCCTGTACACCCAGAAAATCAGATGGATACTTCTTGAGAACCCTCTCCACCAAGGACTTGCGATGCTGCCATCGGTTTTTTTTGTCCCGGGCGAGCCCAAAACGGATATTCATGGTCATAATGGTTGTTTGCGCCTTGTTTTTTTCCATTGCCCCTCCCTGGCGCTAAGAATGCGATATTCCCATGGCCCTGTCAACAGCCTGCGGGTTCCGGGCTATTTCTCTGTTGTCCTGGATTCCATTTTAGGATACATAAACCGGTATACATCAATTGGTAAAATGGTATAAAGGAAATTACCACCATGGCATCAAAAAAAAAAATCCGTGTCGTTCCAAAGGAAAACGCCGTGTTCTGGATGGACAAAAACGGGACCTGGCACAATGAACACGGAAAATTTGAGCACCCCGGAATCATCCGGCATTTTAACCTGTCCATCCAAAAAGATGACCTTGGATACCATCTCTCCCAGGTGACGGACGGGGTTGAGGAAAAGGTCTATTTTCCCCACGAGGATGCCGTCTTGTTTGTGGTTGACATTTTTGAATCCCGGGAAGTGAAACTGACCTTGAACACCGCCCAAACAATGACCCTTGATCCCGGCCAATTGTTCACCCGGGACGACAACCTTTATCTTCAGACACCAGAACACTGCATCAAATTTTCCCAGCACGCCCTTGTCAAATTATCCAGACACATGGAAGAAATCGACGGCAGATTCTGTCTGGTGCTGAACCACATTTCCCACGATATTCCTGAAAAACCCCGACAAACCTGAAATTTGTTTGTCCGTCACGGGTGTAACCGCCCCTTTTCGCTTTTTTCCCGGCACAAAATACCGGTCATGCACCCCATGGCGCCATTGGCTTTCCTGAGTTCATCCACAGGGATGGGGATGCATTCCACTCCCAGGGACGTATAATAGGCCAAACTCTTCGGATTCCTGGCTGCCACCATGATCTTTCTTTGGCCCATCACCACAAAATTAAAGGCCATGTTGGCCATGGCCTCTTCCACATCCGGCAGGGGCAGTACCTGGTATCCTCTTTCCCGGAGCAGGGTTACCAGACCATGGGGAGTCCTCCGGGGCCAGACAAATGCCAGATCCCTGTCAACCGTCCTGAGCATGCCCATAAAATGCATACACCCATAGGGCAGGTCGAATGCCAGGGTGGTAATTCCCATTTCAGACAACAGGGTAGAGATCTGGTCAATGGCCGCCTGGTTGGTCCGCAGGCCCCGTCCGATCACAGCGGTTTCGGGATCCACCCACATGAGATCCGCCCCCTCAAAGGTGGCGGTTCCGGTAAGGGTCTTTAATATGGGTATCCCCATGCCCGCAAGGGTTGCCGCCACCCATCTTTCCTCACCGGCCCGGACGGTTGAGGCCGGCCGGGCAAGGATGGCTCCCTGGGGGGTCATGGCAAAAAGATCGGCACAATACAATTGATTGGGGGTCATCCCGGGATTGGGGTCCAGTACATGGACACACACCCCGTTTTCCCGGTACATCTCAACCATGTAATCATGTTCTGCCCGGGCGTGACCCAGGTCAAGGCCTTCAGCAAACTGCAGCACATTGATCTTGTCTGCCGGAATTTCCATCTCCTTTCCCGGCCGGTGAACCAGGACAGATTTCAACACGGACCATTCATTGTCAATGCCGCAGGCTGCCCATAAATCTCCCACTTCCTGGCCATGGGTCCGGACCCTTGGGGACCAGCCTTCTCCGCCATAGGCCGCTGTCCCAAAAGAATCTGCCAATGGCCGGGCTGCTTGAAAAAATTTGTTTTTCACCATATCACTGGTCTCTGCTTTTTTTTTGAAAAAATCGTCCAAACTACTGCCTCCATGCCGTTATTCACGATTATTAGGATTTGCCCTTGTTTCCTTTTTGCAACAGCGAAACGAAATTTCAGGGCCTGCCGGGCTGGAATCTCCTTTCCCCGGCAATTTGAATTATCCTATCAAATAAAAAGAAAGGAGGCCATACTTCTATTGACAAAAAAAGGAATGGGACTGATATTGGTGGGTATCGGGGTGTGGAAGAATCAAAACAGGACAGGTGACTTACGGACATGCTCGTATTAAAATATATCATGCGCGGCTATCTTTCTCTGAGGTATTTTTTCCATAAAATAACCCGGACCGGTTCCTTTGGGAAGGATCGGGCCGAAACGATTCCTTCCCCCCTTACCCCTCCCCAGAATGCATTAAAAAAGGCCCTGTTCCGCCACCATGTCAAACAATTCCACGAATCCTCCTGTTCGGTTGCCTCTGTGGTCTGTGTGGTCAATGCCATTCTGGAAACAACCAAGACCCTGAACTTTCGCCCCATCACCCAGCAGCAGATCCTTGAAAAGGTAAGAACCGCCCACTGGAAAGAACGAATGGGGGCCAACGGATATAAAGGACGAAGAGGACTTCCCCTTGAAGTGCTCAGCCAGGTTGTCGCCGAAAGTTTGAAGGCCTATGGGATCCGATACAAATCCACTGAATTTGTCCGGGCCAGGGGGAAAAAAGCGTCCCAGCCCATCCGGCAACGCCTTTTGTCTCGGCTTGAACAATTTGAAACCCAGGGAAATTGTTTGATCATTGCCCATTTTGACCAGGGCTGCTTTATCCCGGATCTGAATATCCCCCATATCTCGCCGGTGGGCGGATTTGACCCGGTCACCCAAAGGGTCACCCTCCTGGATGTGGACCCGTCCCTTCCCCTTCCTTATGACGTCTCCTTTGACACCTTTTATAAAGGTATCTCCACCAACTATAACCATGTGTTTAAGCCTTTTGGTTATGGCCGGGGCGGATATGTCTACATCCAACTTTAATTTTTGCATCACCCCCTTTTTTCTTGCCGAGACCCCGCCATCCAAGGGACCTATGATCACCCTCCCCTTCCCCTGCTTTAGTAGAGAAGATCATCTAAAAAGAGCAATTTATTCGGATTCAACCTTAAAAACGAATAAAAAATTAGGCAGTTACCCAAATGAACAAAATAATAATTAGTTGACATATCAACTAATGAATAAGTTGCCAAAAATTTATCCCCCTTCCTTTTTCCGGCAAATCCCCAAAAAAGTCGATCGCTTATGACAGCTAACATACAGCCATATTATAGTTACAATCCCCGGGCTTTTCCTATGTGTCTAAAACGGCATAACGCTTTGTTTTTACAGCATAGTTGACCCATCAACTATCTTTGAAACACTTTTATCATTCAACCCCATTTTTTTTCTTGACAGGGTTTCTTCCTTTTAAATATAGTTATTAACCACAGCTGATATATAGTTACATTGTAGCATCATTTTTTTACCATAAAATTTGAGGAGGTGAATTCCAAAACAACGCCCCATCCAAGTCCCGCTTTCCACAATCAGGGTCCAGGTAAATTTTGGCCCCATTACAAATTTTTTAGGAGGTCAGCAAAATGAAGAGGATTACCATCCCGGCTTTTTTAGTGTTTTGTCTTTGCGCATTATTTGCCGTAACTGCGTCGGCAAAAACCCAGCTCACCTATGCAAATTTTTTCCCTCCCACCCACATTCAAAGCCAATTGGCTGAAAGCTGGTGCAAAGAAGTCGAAAAAAGAACAAACGGAGAAATTGCCATAAATTATTTCCCTGCAGGTTCTTTGACCAAAGCACCCCAAACCTATGACGGCGTTGTTTCTGGGATTGCAGACATCGGAATGACAGTGCTTGCCTATTCAAGGGGACGTTTCCCGATTGCCTCTGCAATTGATCTTCCCATGGGCTATTCAAACGGTGTCCAGGCGACAACCGTTGCCAACGCTGTGTTAAACAAATTTGATCCTGCTGAATTCAATGATACTGCCATGATGTTTGTCCATGCCCATGGCCCGGGGTTGATCCATACCCGGGATAAAGAAGTCGCAACCCTTGAAGGCCTCAAGGGACTCAAGCTCAGGGGCACTGGAACCAGCGGACTTGTCCAGGCAGCTCTTGGCGCATCCCCGGTCGGAACATCCATGGGCGAATGCTACCAGATGCTTCAAAAAGGGGTTGTGGACGGCTCCTCCCATCCGGTTGAATCCAACAAGGGATGGAAATTGGGAGAAGTGGCTCACTTTATGACCCAGAATTTTTCAACCGCCTATACCACCACCTTTGCCGTCTTCATGAACAAAGACAAATGGGCCGCCCTCACGCCTGAGCAGCAGAAGATTATCCGGGAAATCAATGGGGAATGGGCCACCAAACATGGGGAAGCCTGGGATGAAGCCGATAAGCTTGGAATGGAATTCTTCTTGGAAAAGGGCGGTAAAGTGGTCCCCCTTTCCGAGGCAGAATCAAAAAGATGGGAAGAAGCCGTTGCTCCGGTTATCGAAGACTATATTAAATCCGTCTCGGAAAAAGGCATCGATGGAAAAGCGGTTGTAGACTTCATCAAAACCAATATGTAATGAAGCACGTGTAACCTCTTGCCTGATGCCCGGCCGGATTCGGCATGGCATCGGGCAAGCCCATAAACTTTAAAGTAAAATTAATCAGGACTTCCCATGAAAATGATTTTTACGATGCTGGACAGGTTTTCAGGTTTTCTGAAACTGATCGGTGCCATCGCCCTGACCTGCATGATGATGTTAACGGTTGTGGATGTCATCGGCCGTTTTTTCAGGCACCCCATCTTCGGGTCAGTTGAACTGGTTGGATTTCTGGCCACCATTCTGGTTGCATCGGCCCTTCCCTATACCTATAAGGTGGATGGCCATGTCGGGGTTGAGATTCTGGTCCGGCTTTTCTCAAAAAAAATCCAGCTATGGATCGACATTTTCACCCGAAGCCTGAGCCTTGTCCTTTTCGGCCTGATCACCTGGCAGATGTTTCTCTATGCAAAGGACATCCGGCATACCGGTGAAGTCTCCATGAACCTGGAATTTCCCATCTACTATATTGTATACCTGCTCGCATTCGGTATGTTGATTTTCTCTGTTACCATTCTGGAGACAATCGTTGGCAATATTAAGCAATTAAGAGAGTTGAAAACAAAATGAGCCCGACTTTTATTGGCATCATCGGCATTATCATTATGGTTCTCATGTTCCTGACACGGATGCCCGTGGCATTTGTAATGGCAGCTGTCGGATTTGCGGGATTCTCCGCCATGATCAGCATGGATGCAGGCCTTGTCCTGTTATCCAGAAACGTCTACGAAACATTTGACTCCTACGACCTGACCACCATCCCTTTGTTCATCCTCATGGGTCAGCTGGGATTCAATTCCGGCATCAGCAAGCGTCTCTACAAAGCCGGCTACACATTCATGGGCAACATAAGGGGCGGCCTCGCCATGGCAACGGTTACCGCCTGCACCGCCTTTGGTGCGGTCTGCGGTTCGAGCCCTGCCACGGCAGCCACCATGGCCACAGTGGGTCTGCCGGAGATGAAACGATACAATTATGATGATGAACTTGCCACAGGATCCGTGGCTTCGGGCGGCGGTATCGGTATGATCATGCCCCCTTCCGTTGTTCTGATCATTTACGGAATTCTCACGGAACAATCCATCGGGGCCCTGTTTGTGGCAGGCATTTTTCCCGCCCTTCTGGTGACGGTGCTGTTTATCATCTGCATTTACATCCGGTGCCGGATCTCCCCGGATCAAGGGCCTCCCGGAGAAAAGTTTTCCTGGCCGGAAAAATTCAAAGCTCTTTTGGGCCTTACCGAAACCCTCATCGTTTTCACCCTGGTCATCGGCGGAATCTTCATCGGACTTTTTACCCCCACGGAAGCCGCAGCCATCGGCGCCTTTTTCATGCTGCTCATCGCCCTTGTCAGACGTCAGATCTCCTGGAAGGGGTTTGTCAACTCCCTGATGGAGACCCTGAGAACCTCCTGCATGGTGCTCATGCTCATTGCAGGCGCGGTCATCTTCGGCAAATTCCTGGCCGTCACCCGGATTCCCTTTGAGATCGCCGGCTGGGTGGCAGGACTGGAGATGTCACCGGTGCTGGTCATGGGAGTGATCATCGGAATTTATTTTATCGGCGGCTGCTTCATGGATGCCCTGGCCTTTGTCACCCTGACAGTCCCCATCTTTTTTCCCGTGGTGATGGAGCTTGGATTTGATCCCATCTGGTTCGGGATCATCATTGTCATGGTCACGGAAATGGGGGTTATCACCCCGCCTGTCGGCATCAATGTCTATGTGGTCTACGGCGTTGCCAAAAACGTATTAAAAGAAGAGATCCCCCTTGAGAAAATCTTCAAGGGCATTTTTCCCTTTCTCATTGCCGTCATCGTGGGCGTTTTGATCCTGATCCTCTTTCCATCGATCATCCTGTATCTGCCCAACCTCATGTACTGATCTTCCGGCCTGAACAAAAGCCCAAAACGCCTGTTCCGGGGAAATCCGGAACAGGCGTTTTTTGTAAAATCGGGCTCTTATCTGAAATTCTCCGGATCAATATGGTAGCGTTTCATGACCTGCTGCAAGCCCTGGCGATCCATCTGGCAAAGAGTTGCTGCCTGGGTGATATTCCCATTGGTCATGGAAAGCTTGGCGCCGATATAATCGTGGTTAAACGTGTGAAGAAACTTTTCCTTGGCCTCCTTATATGACAGGGAGGTATACTGATTTCCCTCGTATCCATAAGGCTTTTGTGAGCTGATATTTTTTATTGGGATATCGGACACGGTGATTGTATTCTCTTTTGAATATAAAATTCCGTGGATCAGAACATTTTCAAGCTCCCGGACATTTCCCACCCAGACTTGTTTCATGAAAAGATCCAGAACCTCCTCGGATACGGCTTTCAAAGGTTTGTTCATTTTTTTGCACTGCTTGACCAACAGGGCCTGGCACAAAATCGGAATATCGGTGATGCGATCCCGCAATGGCGGCAGCTCAATTGCGATCACAGACAACCGGTAAAAGAAATCCTCCCGGAACTCTTTCCGGGCAATTTTTTGTTTTAGATTCTGGTTGGTGGAGGCAATGATCCGCACATCCACCGTCTCAACTTTGGTATCCCCCAGGGGTTTAATCTCCTTTTCCTGGATCACCCGCAAAAGCTTGGTCTGGATGGAAGGTCCCACATCCCCTATTTCATCTAAAAAAATAGTCCCCCTGTCCGCGGCCTGGAACAGCCCGACCTTGTCCCTGTACGCGTTGGTAAAGGCGCCTTTTTTATACCCGAACAGCTCGCTTTCCAGAATATGCTCGGGAATCGTGGGACAGTTCACCGGAATAAAGGGCATGGTTTTGCGAAGGCTCAGGTCATGGATGGACCGTGCGGTCAAATCCTTGCCCGTACCGGATTCCCCGGTTATCAGAACAGTGACATCGCTTCCTGCCACCAGGGATATTTTTTCATAAACCTTTTCCATGGCCTCGCTGTTACCGATCAGGGAGCAGGTCTCTTTTTGGCGTTCCTTCAAAAACTGTTTGTTTTCATGGAGCAGCCGGCTACGCTCCAGGGCTTTTTGAATTTTGAAAAGGATCTCATCCTGTTCAAAGGGTTTGGAGATAAAATCATAGGCCCCTTTTTTAATGGCAGACACGGCAGACTCTACATTGCCGAAGGCCGAGAGCATGACCACGGTCATGTCCGGGTATTTTTCCTTCAGGCGCTCCAAAAGCTCAAACCCGTCCATACCCGGCATCTTAATATCGCAAATGACCAGGTCAAAGGATGCCTGTGCCAGTATGTTCAGGGCCATTTCCCCGGAAAAAGCCATGGTCACGCGGCAGTCAATCTCCGGTTCAAGGGTCCGCTGCAACAGGCGGGTCATGTCTTTTTCATCATCCACCGCCAATATCTGTGCCTTCATTGGATATCTCTCCTGTTCCCTTTGGGCCCTTGCGTCCTACCCATGCCTTCTTTTTCTTCGGCCGGGGCTGATGGAAGACTGATGGTAAAGGCAGCACCTTTTTTTTCCCGGTTTCTGGCCGTAATATCTCCGCCGTGGCGGCGGATAATACCATATCCCACGGACAGCCCGAGACCGGTTCCCTGGCCCGGGGGCTTGGTGGTGAAAAAAGGATCAAACAGCCGTGAAAAATGCCGTTTCCGGATACCGGTACCATCGTCCTTCACCGTGATAAGAACCTGCCGGTCTTTTGTTTCCCCGGTCTCTATCTCAATCCGGCCGTTTTTACCCACGGCATGGCAGGCATTGATGATCAGGTTGATGATCACCTGGGCCAATTCCTGCTCATTGCCGTAAACCATCAGGGATTGCCTCGGCAAAGGGCCTTGCCATATTTCCACCTTTCTAAAATCCGTGTGGTTGGACAAAAATTTGATCACATTGTCAATGGTCCTTGCCACATCCAGCCGTCTCTTTTCCAGGGATCCTTTCCTGGAAAAAGTGAGCAGATCCGACACCACTGTTCTGCAGTTTTGCACATGCTTTTCAATGGTTTTGAGATCCTCTTCAAACCCGGATGCTTCCTTTAACATAAGCTGGGTATATCCCAGTATAATGCCCAAAGGGTTGTTGATCTCATGGGCCACCCCGGCGGACAATTCCCCCAAAGCAGCCAGCTTATCGGCCTGGGCAATCTGCTGTTCCATCTGTTTTTTATCATTGATATTTTTAATGATAAAATGAAAGGTTTTGCCGCAGCCGAAGGCTCCGTAATCAACACCGCCCGTGATCAGAACCCTTACCTGGGTAAAGTTGGGAAGCGCAAAATCGGTCTCCTCATTGAGGATATATTCGTCAACTTCCAGCAGGCCCCGGATTCTTTCCCACTCGGACGGTTTTGTCATGAAATCCTTCAGGCCCATTTTCTTTTCCAGCATCTCCCCTTTTTTATACCCGGTCAGGGCAAGGCCTGCCTGGTTTATCTCCGAGACCTTAAACCCCTCATCCGTCACCAGAATGGTATCCAGGGACTGCTCAAAAATTCTTCTGGCCTTGTGCTCTGAGCTGGTCAGCATTTCTGTCCGGGCCACAACTTTTTGCTCAAGGGTCTGGTTGAGATCGACCAGTTTGATATGGGTATCTTCTAGACTTTTCCGGCTGGATAAAATTTTCTCGTTTATATGCCAGCTTTGTTTAAAAAAAAGGGTTATCAGCCCCACCAGCATAAAAGACACCGTGTTCACGCTCCCGGAATAGGGAGCGATGGTATGCCAGACCTCTGCATTGGATGTGAGAATGAGAAATTGCCGTAAAATATGGCCAAAGGCTCTGGACACTGCAAAAATCGTGAACCCGGTACTGATCCACAGCAGATACAAAAAAACAGCATTTGCAGGGTCCATTTCCCTTAACCGCCTTGCCTTGTTCAGACAAAGCAGTGCAATCACCACCATGGCCACCGACCCTGCGACATCCACGGCCAGTATGGGAATAAAGGAAACGATCATGGGGTTTCCTTTTTGACCGTCGCCTGTTGCTGTGCACTGACCAGACAGGACAGGCCCCTGTAAAAAAAGAACATGGCAGGCACACAAAGGAGATGGTCCATCTTTAAACCATAATAAATCCATGCCAGAACAGGTGACCCGTTGCGGGTGACCACCCGGATCTGACCCAAAGAAATATTCTCTATTTTTACGGCCTGGATCTGGTTATCCAAAAAATGCGCCCCAATGGCATCCAGGTTCCAGAGAATGAAAAAAATTGCAGAATACTGGATCAGGCGCCAGCCCTTCTGGGTGTCCAGGGCTTTGCCTGTAATGGTGAAAATAAGCACCACCATGGAAAAAAGAAAAAAAAGATGCCCCACCTGGTGGGTGATAATCCCTTCTGAGGTAACATGGAGCTGGGTGGCCAACACCTCTGCCGGTAAAAAAAACAACCAGGACAAGACCATTGCCAATCCCCTCTTTACCCCCCGGCTTTTGTTGTGGTGCTTCACTGATGTTTTATCCCCTGTCCAGAGCATCGCTACTAAAAAATTATCCCGACCATCTCTTTTCTATCCGGTTGTGTTGAGTATACGAATTTGATACAGGGGTTTCAAGTTTTAATGCTTTGGGGCACCTGCAGTTGCCACAAGGCCTTTGTGTACAGATGAAAAATAGGGTAAGTACGGCCGCAAATGACCGAATACAATGCGGCTGAGCACATATATCGGGAAAAAAGAAAAGGTGTACCCCACGGAATCGGCAATCAGGGAAAAGGGAAATAGGATCTCAAAGTCAACACCCGTAAACCGGGTCTGCATCCAGCCCAATGCAAAGGGAATCGGCCAGAGAATCGCCGCAGAATGGCCCATCATGGCAAAAAATTTTCTGCCCCAGGCATCGGTGGCCTGCTTGTTCAGCCCCTTGTATCCGGCCATGTCCCCCCGCTCATAGGCTTCAATGGAAAGGGCTTCCTTCTGGTTCATTCTCTCAGAAAGCTGGTCCAGATATTTTTTATTAAACTTGAGTGCCAGGGAAACGGTCAGTTCTCCGAGAACAACCGCCATCATGGACAGACAGAAGGTGCCAATCATGTAGTCTGCAATGGCAATATCGGTAAACCGATAAAACAGGATTAAAAAAGCGTCAATTGAAAAATAGAAATGATTTAATGCATCCACCATCTTAAATTCTTTCCTTTTGAAAAAAGCAGGGTCTCGCCTTAAAAGGGGAGACCCCGCGTGATAGAGCAGATTACAGCATTGAGATCCCGAAAAATCCCCTCATGGTATACCGCAGGCCGATGTAAAAGGCCAGTACCAGAAAGATCCATTTGAGCACTTTTTCAGGAATGTACTTGCCGGTTCTCGGGCCGATCATGGAGCCGACAAAGATACCGATCAGCTCAATACCGATCATGGGCCAGTAAACCATGACCCCCTTGATGACCATGAAATTGAAAATCGAGAAAATCATTCCGATGAGCACTGCCAGGGCAGAGGTTCCGGCAACAACAAACATGGGCAGACCCACGACGCTGGTTAAAAACGGGACATAGAGAAACCCGCCGCCCACACCGATAAAAGAGGCCAGGGCTGAAATCAGAAAACCGCCCACAAAGGCCCACATGGGGGAAAAGGAAAACTTCTGCCCAAAAAAAGAGATCTCGGTTTTAGTGAAACTCCACTTGAGGGTTTTTACCCCCTGATCGGAAATATCCCCCTTGTTTTTTACGGTGTCCTCAAACGCCTTGGCCGCAGCCTTGGCAGATTGTTTCTTGGCCTGACCCTTGGGGGACATTTCATAGATCATGAATGCGGCGATCAGGAAAACACAGAGCCCGAACCATCCCTGGTACTGGGAAAAACTGATCTTCCCGGCCGTGGTGTACACCACCAGCAGGGTTGCGAACAGGGCACCGATACCCAGGAAAAACCCCAGGGAGGTCACCAGACGGTTCTGCCGCCCGTAGTTGACACTGGAAACCAGTGCAGACAGACCGACCAGCCATTGGTTGGAAACCCTTATGCTGTCCGTCAGCATCTTGTTCAACCCGGGAGAAGTGTCTTTAAAGGTTTTGGCATAGGCGCCCAGACCATAGATGGTGATATGCCCCACACCTGCCATGATGCCGCCAAAGGCGCCAACCGTTGAAAAAATCCAACCCACCCAAATGGCCCATAAAAAACAGACCATTAATCCCGGAGAGGGCGCCCCCGGAATCCCCAGAACCCCTGCCGGAGCTGTCGGGTCAATCTGGCCCTTGCCCGTTCCCTGGGGAGCTGCCGCAATGGCATCGGACAATTTGTCCGCCATTACAGGGGCCGCCGTTACCAATGGCATAATGATGGCAACCGCCATGATGAGTAAAACAATCCATTTTGCTTTGTGTTTCATAACCTTCCTCCAATCAACTAATCAGTTTGTCCAATATGTATTGGACAGTTCAAAAATTATAATTTGTCACACCTAACCCCAGGCTTGCCCATTGCAAACCAAGCCGGACAGGAAAGATGCTCCTGCGGGACAATGGGGGTTCCTGAAACGTTCATCATTTTCTTAAGTGCTCCCCTTCGGTCAAAGCCCTGTTTGACATCAGCTTTATGCAGGAAGGACAGAGGCAATGGTGCTCCTTGGTATCCGGGTGGGAGAGCGTGCTTTGTGCCACATGTTTGAGAAAATTGGCGGTGGCATACATTTTCCCACACCCCTCACACCGTTCAAGGAGCAGCTGCCCGATGACCTCTTCTTTCAGGGAAATGGTCCTCACCCCTTCTTTATCCTTCACCCGGATAAAATTAGTGGGACACAGGTTGGCACAGGTGCCGCACCCGATGCATTGCCCTTTCCCTGCCACAACAAGGCTTTTACCCCCATGCTTTCCCATCTTCAGGGCAGAGGCTTTTACAATTTCATTACAGACCCGGATACAGAGCCTGCACCGGATACACCCGTCCGAAGGAGGCGTGACAGAAACATCAAACTCCTTTGCAAGGGACCTGATCCGGGAGGCGTCCGGTGCCATCTGCAAGAGCCGGTTAAATGCTTTTTCCCGGTGGGCACTCACAAGGGCCGACTCGGTCTGTATCTCAAGATTCTCTTTGACTTTAAGAACGCAGGACAGCATCACCTGCTTTCTGCCCGAAGGAGAGCCGACCTCAACACCACAAAGCTTACAGGATCCAGATGGTTTTAAGGCCGGATGGAAACATAAATTGGGAATTTTTATCCCGTTTTCCCTGGCAACCTGGAGAAGGGTCTGGTTCTTTCTTACGACCATTTTTTGGCCGTTCATTGTAATTTCAATCATGGGCAGCATCCTGAAGGTCTGAAATATAATCCTTAAGATAGTGAAGTTCCTGGGTCAGGGCCCCCACATGGGCTTTCACAAGATCGGTAAGACACAGCATTCCCATGATTTTTCCCTGGCCCACCACCGGCAGGTGACGGATCCCGGCCTTGATCATTATTCCCATGGCATCATCAATGGTCTCGTCCGGTTCTGCCACAATCAAGGTGGATGTCATCACCTCCTTGACCAAAATGGTATGAATGTCCTGGTGGGGAAACAGAAGGTGGCACCGCAAAAGATCTTGTTCCGTGAATATCCCCTTGGGGACATCCTTGTCCGTCACCAAAAGCCCGGACAGGTTATAGCCGGACATCAGGCCAATGGCCTGTCCGACATTTTTTTCCCCCTCCAGGGTATGAAAAGACCCTTTACCCTCTTTCAATAGATCTTTTACGCGCATCATCTCTTTTTTTCCTTTGATCTGCCTGTCAGCCGATTCTAAACAAGTACTTTCAAGCAATCCTGGGGCAGACGGTGTGTTCCCCGTCCCTGGAGGCTGACTTCAATCAGGGCATCGGGGTCATTGATGACAGTATCCGGATCTGTGACAAACCCGTGAAGCCCGATAAAGTCATCCATATACGGTTCCCAGGCTTCATCTTTTGATCGTCTGAACACTTCTATTTTATCGCCTTTCATCAATTCCATGGTCGTTTCCTTATCTTCCCGATTAAACCCGCGGCAGGACACCATTGATCCTTGCCCCCATCTTCCGCTGGCAGTCATTGCACAACAAGCGTTTTTCCGTTATTTTGGAGACATGGCCGGTTTTCTTGGCAATAAACTGCAGGTATTCGACGGACGGCAGGATGGCATTGCACCTTTCACAATACAAGATGGCCTGGCTGTTCAGGAGGGTGCCGCATAATTTCAAACGCCGCTGCCCTTCTTTTTCCTCAATCACAAGGGCCTTGTTCTCGCAATTGGCCGCACAGGCCCCGCAGGTAATACATTTCTCAGCCGTTGCCCTAAAATCGGTGGCTGAGGGGGTGTCAAAATCCAAATATCCCAATTGAAGGGCATCTATCCCCATCTTGTCCCGGCAGATTTCCACACACTTACCGCATCTCCTGCAGATATCACACCGAAGACATCTTCCCGCCTCCTGGCGGACGCTTTTTTCGTCATACCCCAGCTCCACCTGCTGAAAGGTGGTTCGCCTCCGGTCCATATTCAGCATGGGCATTTGTGGAGACTTGAGGCTCATTTTCCGGCTGGCCGCCATTTCCACAGGCGGCTCAATGGTGTGCCGAACCGGAATTCTGGGCATCCTGGGCTGGGGAATATGGTTCAGATACCGGTCAATGGCTGCGGCGGCCCGCTTACCGCCGCCAATGGCTTCAATCACCGTTGCAGGACCCGACACCGCATCTCCTGCGGCAAAAACCCCCGGCATGGCGGTTTCCATACTGGCATGGTTCACCTCAATGGTTCCCCTCCGGGACCAGTTCATCTTGTCAAAGGCTTCCATGCCGGTATCATCCACATATTGACCGATGGCCGAAATCACGGCATCTGCCTTGATGGTGAACTCCTGGCCCTCAATGGGAACCGGGGCCAGCCTGTCCGAATCCTTTTTCTTGACCAGTTCGGCTTTAACGCAGCCAAGGCCTGTAATGATACCGTTCTCGCCTGTGATTTGGGTGGGAATGGTTAAAAAAGAAAATTCAATGCCCTCTTCTTCTGCCTGCTCCACTTCATCCGTATCCGCCGGCATCTGGCTGCGGGACCTGCGATAGGCGATGGTCACCTTTTCTGCCCCCAGCCGCAGGCTGGTCCTGGCCGCATCAATGGCCACATTTCCGCCGCCCACCACCACCACATGGCGACCCGGGGCATGGTGCTCCCCCAGGGCCACACCCTTTAAAAAGGCCACGGCTTCCAGCACCTTGGAAAATTCTTTTTCTCCTCGTATCCCCAATTCCCATGCCTTATGGGCACCAATGGCAATGAAAAATGCGTCAACCCCTTCTTTTTTCAATTCTTCAACCGTGACATCCACGCCAAACCGGGTATTGTAGGAAAACTGCACCCCGAGATCTTCAATCATGGCCACTTCCCGGTCAATAACCTCCCGTGGCAGACGGTATCTGGGGATCCCCACCATGAGCATCCCCCCTGAAACCGGCAGGGCTTCAATCACCCGGACCTGGTATCCCATGAGGGCCAGATAGTACGCCGCAGAAAGACCGCCGGGTCCTGCCCCCACCACACAAACCCGTTTTCCGTTGGGTTCTTTTTTGTCAGGATTCCGATAGGCCCTTTCCGACATGGCCCTTTCTGCTGCAAATGCTTTTAAAAATTTAATGGAGATGGGGGTGTCAATCCGTGCCCGCACACACATCATTTCACAGGGCCGGGTACAGATCAGACCGCAAACCCAGGGCAGAGGATTGTCCCGGCGGATCACTTCTATGGCCTCGGCATGGCACCCCTTTGCTATGAGCGCCAGGTAAGTGGGAACATCTATTCCGGCAGGACAGGCCATCTGACAGGGGGAGGGCGCAAGCTTCCCGCAATCATGGGAAGGACAGTTCCGGGATTCAATGTGGCTGAAAAAAACCTCCCGATGCTCCGAGATACGCTTTTTCAGGGTGTCTCCAAGGGCCCGGTTGGCAGCAGGACGTGAAAGATAGTCTTCCAGAAGGGTATCAATGGCAGACAGGTGATCCAAACCGGCAGACCCTTCGGCAATCTCTTCTGTCAACAGCAGAATCTGTTCAGCAATTCTTCTGGCCCTGGGGTCTGTTATTTCCCCTGAACGAATCTGCTCAGAAAGATAGACAATGGTTTTCCGAACCGGACAGGTCTTTTCTGCCATTTTCACTCCTTAACGCCTAAAAACTGCTGTTTTCAAGGGATACAACCGCAACGGCATGACGCGCGCGCCGGATCTGGGTCATCTCTTCCACACGGCCAAATTTCAGACAATTGGTTGTACAGGTGGAAACGCAGGCAGGTTTGAGGCCTTCATCAATTCTATCCTTGCAATAGTCACATTTTTCAACTTTCCCGGTGTTGGGATTCCACTGGGGGGCACCCCAGGGGCAGGCAGACACGCAGGTCTTACAGCCCACACACAAATTGCCGTCCACAAAGACAATGCCGTCCCTGCCTCTTTTCTGCATGGCCCCTGTGGGACAGGCAGAGACGCACCAGGGGTTTTCGCAATGGAAGCAGGGCATGAAAATAAATGACATTTTCGGCTGCTCGCCTATCATTTTCGGCCCCACCGGAAT
>JAHIVS010000297.1 GCA_018816605.1 Pseudomonadota bacterium | reverse complement strand
CTTGCGGAGCGTGCGATTCAAGAGGCCTTTTACTTTAAAATAAAAGACTTGTTCACCCTTACCTACCGACCGACATTTTTTGAACAATTCGGATTCAGTATTATTGATAAAAACGATCTGCCCATCAAGGTCTGGTCTGATTGCATCGGGTGTGTCAGTTTTCCCAATTGTGATGAAATTGCCCTGTTAAAAAAATTATAACCTTCCAAACCAACGGATCGGATCTGTTCTGGTATCTCGAATCTGCTTTAAGCAGAAGGCTATACATAAATCATTTTATGGGGGATGGGTGCATATTTTATCACCGAGGGAACGGGCAGGATATGCTCTTCCGCCACGGTAAGCCAGCTGGTATCAAAATTTATTTCCCGCAGCCGACCGCCTTCCGATGGCAGGGCATGGCTGGTATGGTCATACCGCACATTCAGGATACACACATAGTGTTTGCCCTGTCGGGCAACCACATAATTTTGGGTAAAGTTGCGTTGGGAAATCCGGGCCAGGTCGGCAAGACCCTTAGTCTGGTCCGCCGATAATTTAACCAGAACCGATTTTGACACCCCCCTTTCATCGATGCGCAAAAGATTTCTGGACTCACTGGAAGAGACATAAACGGTCGTAATTCCGTCAAACTGCCGGAAATATTGAGCAGCAACGATGGCGGCCGTTCTCCTGCCCCCTGCCATCACGGGAATGCCGTAATACTCAAATAATTTTTTCTGAAGGTTTTCGGCGTATTGATCTCCTTTTTCATAGAGATCCTTGGAAATATATCTCAAATACTTGCCAAGGCTTTCAGAGGCATCGGCAATGGGCCAATCGACCCGAACATGGAAATGGGTCAGGGCATACTGCACTTTTGTTCTCTGGTTTCTCTGGATCAGAAGGGCATAGTCAACCGGTAAAAGGGATCTGAGCAATGAAAAAAACTCGCTGGTTTCAAAATATTTCAGATTCCGATTGAAATTTTCCACGTTTGGAAAATATTTATGCCGCAATAGATTGGTTTTGGTGGTCTTGTTGGCATCAAAATACCGGATGTATTTTTTATGTTTTTTGTCGATAAGATCTTCTGAAAAAATAATCAAAAATGAATTCTGGGCATCAAATTCTGTGGATGGAATTCTGGCGCGGGGTTTAAGTTCCCGAAGCTCCACAAATGGATAGGGGGTTCGCAGCCGCAAAAAATTATTATAGGATCCCACAAGGGAATATCCGATAACAAACTGATCCAATTCATCGCGCAACACCTGATAGTAGGATCTTCTCAACCGGTCTTCCCTGCTCAGACACTCCCGCTGCTTGCAAAATTCCATCTGATATTCCCTTGTGGATCGTTTATTCCAGGGCAACAACCCCCGGCAGTTTCTTCCCCTCCAGCATGTGTAAAAATGCGCCGCCTCCCGTTGAGATATAGCTTATGCGATCTGCAACCCTGCATTGTTTTGCCGCAAGCCCTGTATCCCCCCCACCGACAATGGAAAATGCCTTTGATCCGGCGATGGCATCTGCCACAGCCTGGGTCCCAGCTGCAAATTTTTTCATTTCAAAAACCCCCATGGGACCGTTCCAGACAATGGTGGCGGCATCCTGAATCGCCTGTGCATATCTTACGGCCGTTTTGGGTCCGATATCCAGGGCCATCCACTCGTCGGGAATCGCATCCGCCAAAACCGTTTTTGTGTCCGCATTTTTATCAAAGCGATCGGCGACCACCAGATCTACCGGCAAAAGGAGTTCTATGCTTTTTTGCCTGGCTTTTTCAATAATGGCAACCGCTGTCTCCAACAAATCAATTTCGATCATCGACCCTTTCGTGTCTATGCCCTGGGCCTTTAAAAAGGTGTTGGCCATGGCACCGCCGATGATCAGGTAATCAACAAAATTAAGCATATTTTCGAGCGCTTCCAGTTTGCTTGAAACTTTTGCTCCTCCTATGACGGCGACAAGGGGTTTTTGGGGATGTTCCACTGAATCATAGTAGGCTTGGACTTCTTTTTCAAGTAGAAATCCGGCACCGGCTTGTGAAACAAATTTTGGTATGCCGGTTACCGAGGCCTGATTCCGGTGGGAAACCGCAAACGCTTCATTGATGTAGACGTCACACAGATCGGCCAGTTTTTTTGCAAAAACGGCATCATTTTTCTTTTCCTCCTTGTGAAATCTTAAATTTTCGAGCATGAGAATCTGCCCCGCCCCAAGGCCTGCAACCTGCTGCTCCACCTTATCCCCAATGCAATCATCGGCAAACAAAACCGGTCGATCCAGAATTTTCGCCAGGCATTGGGCTGCCGGGAGAAGGCTTAATTTTTTATCCCTGACCCCATCGGGCCTTCCCATATGGGATGCCAGAATAATTTTTGCCTTTTGGGCCTGCAGGTATTCAATCAGGTCAATGGTTGCCCTGATCCTGTTATCATCGGTTATATTTAAATTTTCATCCATGGGCAGGTTGTAATCCACCCGGACAAACACCCGTTTCCCCTCCACAGGGATATCTCTAACAGATTTCATGGCACCTCCCCACCCCCTGTATCAGGGGTGTTCTTTTTTTCCATTTTTCTTTTGTGAACCTGTTTTTTCCGGGACCACCGCTCAAAAAAAGTAATGGCACCCGCCTTGGCACCCCTCTCAATAACCTCTTCTTCGACCGTTGCCCCGTCTTTGCCGGCGATGGCCTGTCGCAAGCATCGGGTCTTGACAGGACAATGGAAAAAACAATCATCCGGCGTCTGGCGAAGCCCTTTGTTTCCCATGGGAAAGACCTTTTCCAGGTTGCCAAAACACTCGGGAATATCATTTTCTGTATTCATTGATGGATTCAAACTCTTGATTAAATTTTAATATCAACCCTTTTTCCGCAAAACTGAAAAATCCTTGGGTGCCGGTAATGAGATGTTCGTGAACAATGATCCCCACACTAGTTAAGGCAAAACAAAGTTTTCTGGTGATCTGAAGATCACTGGCAGAGGGACCAACATCCCCGGATGGATGGTTGTGGGCAAAAATTACTGCAGCCGCCTTGTGGGCAAGGGCGTGAACAATAACCTCTCTGGGATAGACCGAGCTTCCCGTCAGACTGCCGGAAAACAAAATTTCCGAGGCCAGCACCCGGTTCTTGGCATCCAGAAAAATTCCCACAAAGTGTTCTTTTGACTTGTATCCGATAAGATGGTTCAGGTAATCCATCAAATCTTCCGGATTTTTTACCACATCCTTGGAAAGAATTCTGGATGCAAGGTAGCGTTCCGCTACTGCCTGAATCAGCAGAATCCCCAGACTGCTTGCCTCACCCACCCCGTCCACGGAACAAAGATCTTTCCGTGTGGCCTCCAGAACCCCCTGGAAATTCTTAAACCGCTTCATCAGCAACTTGGCACTGGATTTGCAGTCTTTTCTGGGTGTATTCAGGGAGAGCAGCAGTTCAATCACTTCATAGTCATGGAACCCGGAAAGGCCGCTGGATAAAAATTTTTCCCGCAGCCGTTTCCGATGCCCTTCACCCTTATTCGTCCGGGTTGTCTCCTTCCTGGTCTTCATTGTCTTCTATTTCATCGGATATCTGGTCTGTCATGTCATATGCTTCCCCAACCGTATCTTCATCCTCTTCACCCTCATCCCCGCCCGCTGATCCCTCGGGAAGCCGTGCGATTCCAATCAAGGTTTCCTTGGGTGCCAGGTTGATCAATTTAACGCCCTGGGTATTTCTGGAAATCACATTAATACCGCCAATGGCGGTCCGGATCAGTTTTCCCTTGTCCGTCACCATCATGAGTTCATCATTGTCGCCCACCAGGGCAAGGGCGACCATCTGGCCATTCCGCTTGGAAGTTTTAATGGAAAACACCCCTTTCCCGCCACGGGTCTGGGTTCTGTACTCTTCAACAGATGACCGCTTGCCAAATCCGTTCTCGGTCACCGTCAACAGGGTCTCTTCAGTCCCCAATACCTCCATGCCCACCACACGGGTGCCCTCGTCTATGCGCATACCGCGAACCCCCATGGATCCCCTGCCCGTATCCCGGACGTCGGCTTCATTGAAACGAATGACTTTGCCCCCTTCAGAGCCCAGGAAGATATCCATGCTTCCATCGGTGATCCGGGCGGCAATGAGTTCGTCTCCTTCGGCCAGCTTTACACCGATAAGACCGCCGGATCTGGGTCTGGAATAGTCCATCAGATCGGTTTTCTTGACCCGTCCGTTTTTGGTGGCCATGATCACATATTTGTCTTCCACAAACTCATCCACGGTCAAAACCGTGGCCAGTTTCTCCCCCTCATCAAAATTCAAAAGATTGACAATGGCTTTTCCAAGGCTGGATCGTCCGGCCATGGGCAATTCATAGACCTTTGACTGATATACCTTCCCAAAATTGGTGATGAACAAAAAAGTGGCATGGGTGGAAGCCACAAACAAGTGCTCCACAAAATCATCGGTCTTGGTTCCCATGGCCGTCTTGCCTTTGCCTCCCCGGTGCTGACTTGCATAAAGGGTGATGGGGTTTCGTTTGATGTACCCGCTGCGGCTCACCGTCACCACCATGTCTTCTTCGGCAATCAGATCTTCAATACCGATGGTGGACGTGCTTTCCACAATTTGTGTCCGCCTTGCATCACCGAATTCTTCGTACAATTGGTTTAGTTCATCTTTAATCAGCCCCTTGACCACGGTCTCGCTGGACAAAATCTCATTGTACCAGGCAATATCCTTGAGGAGGGCATCGTATTCTGAAATTATTTTTTCCCTTTCCAGACCGGTAAGGCGCTGGAGCCGCATATCCAAAATGGCCTGGGCCTGGATGATCGTCAGGCTGAAGGTCTCCATCAGCCCTGTTTTCGCCTCCTCCGGCGACTGGGAAGCCCGGATCAATGCCACCACTTCGTCCAGATGGTCCAAGGCAATTTTCAACCCCTCCAGAATATGGGCCCGCTCTTCTGCCTTTCGCAGATCAAACAGGGTCCGCCGGATGATCACATTTTTCCGATGGGCAATAAAATGATTGAGTATCTCTTTGAGTGTCAAAAGTTCCGGCCGGTCATTGACCACGGCAAGGAAAAT
>JAHIVS010000296.1 GCA_018816605.1 Pseudomonadota bacterium | reverse complement strand
GGAATTGACAATGCCAAGCTGGCCCTGAAAAAAAACGGGATCATGATCCTGGTGGCCAAATGCCGGGACGGTATCGGCGGGAAAGCTTTTGCCGATCTTTTGGGCTCCTGCGACACCCCGAAACAGGCATTGGATAAAATC
Organism: Pseudomonadota bacterium; assembly: GCA_018816605.1. Next base: position 14,126 of record JAHIVS010000296.1, on the reverse strand, counting down.
GAACAGGGCTATGTTCTGGGCTACCACAAGGCCGCCAAAATGGCGGAAATCGGGTTATGGGCCCAGATGTGGGCCGTGACCGATGTGCCCCCGGAAGTGATATCCAAATTGTTCATCACCCCTTTTTCCGATCTCCAGACCGCCATTGACAAGGCCCTGGAAGAAAAAGGAAAGCAGGCTACTGTTCTTTTTCTAATGGACGGCGGCCTGACCGTTCCCCTTGTCCGAAAAGCTGCGATATGAAAATCATTGAACAAACCCACGAAATACTGAGCCTCCCGGACCAGGGTCTTCAGCTTCTGGAACGAGCCGGGAGGACCTGTTACAAATCCGAAGACAAGATCACAGGAGACTCGGCTGAACGATTTGTGGGGATGCTGGTAAAAAGCGGACACCATGCCATAATTGAATTCGGGGACATGGTGGTCAGACTTGTGACCAACCGAGGCGTGACCCATGAACTGGTGCGGCACCGCCATTGCAGTTTTGCCCAGGAATCCACCCGGTATGTCAAATATGATGGACAGATGGAATTTATCAAACCGGTCTGGTGCAGCCATCATCTGCTGGGCAGGTGGACGGATCAGGTTTCTGTTCCACCCGGGCTCACCCAGGCAGAACAGCTGTGGTTAAAGGCCATGGCCCGGTCAGAATCAGATTACCAGACCCTGATACAAAATGGATGGAAAGCCCAGCATGCCCGGGAGATTCTGCCCAATAGCCTCAAGACCGAAATTGTGGTAAAAGCCAATATCAGAGAGTGGCGGCATGTATTTGCCCTGCGGTGTGCCAAGGCATCCCACCCCCAGATGGTGGCGCTCATGCTTCCTCTGCTCAAAGAGGTGCAGGCAAAAATACCGGTTGTATTTGACGATCTGCTCTTTTAGCTGACAGGCGAAGGAAGGCAGGTGAACAGAATACAGGGCTGGTTCTTTTTTGGCCGAAGCGATCGCCTTGCCCATGGCATTGATCAGCTCCATCACATTCCCGGGCCGGGCATAGCTGGAAATGAGCGCCGGACATTCGGGAGAGTTCCCTTTGGACGCGATTTTATATTTTTTACAATACCTGTCCATATAATAAATGGCAATGGCGATGATATCCTCCTGCCGCTGCTCCAGGCTGGGAAGATGGATGCAGCCCCCCTTCAAACCGGAAAAAAAAATCTTTTTGAAAACACCCCGGGCCCCTATCAGAGTTGCCGGAGTTTGAGGCCACAACCCTGAAATCGCTGGTTTCTGTATGAAGTCCGCCCACTGGAACAAAGACTTGCTGTTCTATGGCCGTAACCAACGCCTGTTGAATTGGCGGGTTCATGGCAGAACAATCAACAATGACAAAATTTTTTTCACAGCGGTCAGAGTTAAGATGAATGGTTTTGGCAAACCATTCCTTACCCGTACCCATTTCTCCGGTTAAAAGCACGGGAATCTCCGAATGGACAGCCACACTCGCCTGCTCCAGACACGATTTTCTCCCCTCTGACTCACCGATTATGTAATTGCCCTTCAATCCCCCGGAGCCTGGGGCCCATCCCTTTTCTCTCCGGAACTGGAGTGCACGCTTTACCTGCAGATTAAGGTCCTGCCGGGAAACCGATTTTTCAAGCTAATTCCAGGCACCGCTGGAAATGGCCGGTTCCGCGCCGCTGGAATCGGTTTCGCCTGTGATAATGATGACTTCCTAGAAGAGGGTGTGCTTTTCAATTCCTAGATCAGATCCAGCCCATAGGCATCCGGCAGATTCACATCCAAACCAAAGCGGCCTTGTACCGCTTCCGTGAAATATGGGCAAGCTTCTATCTGGGAAACTGTTACATGATCCCGGGATCTATGTCAAATCGAATAAAGAGGATTCAGCAATTGAATGCCGATTGCAGAGGCCCAGCTTTGATCGGCGCAAAAAAAAGAGCCCTGCAAATCACACCAGGGCTCTTTTGATAATACAACCGCATATACAAAAACTATAGACTTGAAATCGCCTCGGTCAATTCCGGCATGAACTCAAGAATATCTGTTACTATTCCCACATCCGCCACCTGAAAAATAGGGGCTTTCGGATTTTTATTAACCGCCACAATAAAGGGATTCCCCTTCAGGCCGCCCAAATGCTGGAAGGAACCGGAGATCCCCATTGCCATATACACCTTTGGCTTAACGGTCTGGCCGGAGGTGCCTACCTGGCGTGATTTTTCAAGCCATTTGGCATCCACGATGGGCCTTGAACAGGCAACAACCGCATTCATGGCAGCGGCCAATTCCTCGGCCAGTTCAATATTTTCTTGTTCCTCAATCCCCCGGCCAATGGAAACCAATACATCGGACTTGGTGATATCCACATCTCCCACTTCAGCTTCAACCACCTCAAGAAATTTTCTCGTACTGGCAAGGTCCCCTGCATCGGCTGATTTGTCCGTGATGGTTCCATTGGCAGCACCGCCGTCCACAGGGGCAAAGGAACCCGGCCGGATGGTGATGACAGCACCGGCAGCAATGTCTGCTGTCACATGGGTGGAAACAGCACCGCCCAGTTCCTGGCGGACCATTTTAAGACAGGTGCCTTCAATGCCTTCAAAATCAACAATGTCAGCCGCATAGGCTGCATCCATTTTCACGGAAAGGCCAGGAGCAATATCCATGCCAAAGGTGGTATGGGCAACCAGCAGGATGGCATCCTTGGGAAGAATGTTAACCAATGCTTTTCTGACAACCTCTGCATTGGGATATGCAAGGGCCTGGTTATCCACTTTGATAACCTGTCCGTAAATCTTGCTCATTTCAGTGGCAACAGAATCAAGTTCCGCACCGGAACCGGTTACAACAGCCGTGAGTGTTGCTGCGGCATCAATTTTTTTTGCAGCTGCCGGATACTCAAGGGCCACATCTTCTGCACTGCCGTTCTTGAATGGAATATAGGCGTAAATCTGTGTCATGATTAAAGTCCTCCTTTTGCTTTAAGCTTCTCGATCAGTTTTGCGATAATCTCTTCTGTGGAGCCTTCAAGCATTTCAGCGCCCTCGCCCATATCCGGGACAAAATAATCCACCCTGCGGGTCTTGGCACCGGCACTGCCAACACTGGCGGCATCAAGCCCCAGGTCAGACGCACTCTTAACCGGAATTTCCACGCTGGAAACTTTTCGGATACCGCGGATACCCACATACCGGGGCTCATTGATACCTGTCTGGATGGAAAGAACACAGGGAAGTGAAATCTCATTCATTTCCTGATTGCCCCCTTCGATCTCCCTTCCCACCTTGATCGTTTTATCATCCATTACATCGATTTTGTTGACCAGGGAGGCGTAAGGATAATCCAGCATGGCTGCAACCATACCGCCAACCTGTCCTGCGCCTTCATCTGCCTGGGCACCGGTGAGAATCAGATCGTAGCTGCCCTTTTCAATTTCCGCCTTGAGAATGGTGGCAATCCCCTTTCCATCGGATCCTTCAAAGGCATCATCGGAAAGCAGAACCCCATTGTTGGCACCCATGGCCATTTCACGCCGTAAAATTTCCTCTGACTCATCATCACCAACGGTCACAACGGTCACAGATCCCCCCATTTTGTCAACCATCTGAATGGCCTCTTCAACCGCATAATTGTCCCATTCGTTCACCGAATAAACCAGATCATCGCGGTCAAGGTCATTCCCTGCACCATTGAGTTCAAATTCGTTCTCGGCAGTATCCGGGACTCGCTTGACGCATACCAAAATCTCCATTATCGTCTCCTTAAAAAATAAATTTTATTGTAAACGCTACACTATTTCAAATGTTGTTCTATGAGTTCTGTAAAATCCAGGGCTTCCATCTGTCCTTCTTTTCCAGCAACCTTGATCGCATCCTGGATATTCACCAGGCAGAAAGGACAGGCCGTTACAATAACATTTGCACCGGCCTCTGCAGCCATGTTCACTCTCAAGACACCCATTCTTGTTTCTTCTTCCGGTTCAAAAAAGAGCATGAGACCACCGCCGCCGCAGCAAAAAGACCGATCCCGGCTCTTTTCCAGTTCAACCCGGGTCAGCCCGTTAATGGCATCCATGGCCTGCCGAGGTGCTTCATAAACCCCGTTGTGTCGTCCCAGGTAGCAGGGATCATGGTATACATACACCTTGTCCGGATTCTGGCAGGTTTTAAGCTCCAGCTCACCTGAGGCAATTTTCTGGGCCACCACCTGGCTGATGTGCTTCACCTCCGGAAGACCTTTATAATCATTTTTCAATGCATTATACGCATGGGGGTCGGCCGTTACGATGTTCCGGGCACCCGATGCCAGAATGGCCTCTGTGTTCTGCTGTTTCAGATCCTGGTATAGCATTTCCTCACCAAACCGAAGCACCTCGTTGCCGCTGTCTTTTTCATCCCTGCCCAGGATTCCGAAATCAACACCGGATTTCTCGAGGATGATGGATGTCCGTCTGGCAATTTCCTGGATATTGTCATCATAGGAGGTAATGCTGTCCACAAAGTACAAGGTGTCAGCCGTCTCTTCTCCCAGATCTTTGATGGAATGCTTGGCTTTAAATTCAGCCTCATCAGCCCATTCTGCCCGTTTTTTCTCCATCTTGCCATAGGGATTGCCACGTTTTTCCAGGGCTTTAAGCGGTTTCTGAAGTGACTGGGGAACCATGCCCTCATCCACCATTCCCCGGCGCAGGTCCACCATTTTATCAATATATTCAATGCCCAGGGGACATTCTTCCTCACAGGCCCCGCAGGTGGTGCAGGACCAGATTTCATCTTCCGTAAAAATATCTTCCACCAAGATTTTGCTTTTGTATATTTCACCGGACAGCGGATAATTCTTAAACATCAAATCCCTGGCCTTAATGGTGATAAACCGCGGAGAAAGCGGCCTGCCCACGGCATTGGCAGGGCACTGGTCCGAGCACCTTCCGCAATCTGCACAGGAATAAAAATCGAGCATATGCTTCCAGGTAAAATCTTCCAGCCGCTTGACACCAAAGGATTCCAAACTATCCAACTCTTCGTCTTTAATCCCGTGCTGTACGGGTTTGATATTTCCCTTTTGGACCCGCATGAAAAAGACATTGAAAAGCGAAGTGATAACGTGGAAATGTTTTCCCAGGGGCAAAAAGCAGAGGAAAAAGAAAAAAGCCAGATCGTGCACAAAGTAGGTGAAGATGTGAAGTCCCTGGAGAAAGCCTGGAGAAGCTGATGTGAGCATGGCCTTAAAAATCCAGACCAGGGAGAGGGGTGCCAGAAAATGCGACTGGCCGTCCACCGTTAACGCATAGGCCAGTTCCGAGGCCTCGAACAGACTTTCAGATATCATGAGTGTCGAGATAATACCCAGCACAAACACGGCTTCTGCGGTATGGTCCTTACCGTATTTTTCTGGAACAGCATACCGTTTGGGCTTATAAATTCCCCGACGGACGGCTGCCACAATACAGGCAATCAACACAAAGGTTGCGGCATAATCCTTTATAAAATTGTACACGTGCCCGAGCCAGCCGCCCAGGCCCGGCAGGACAAACCCATCTGACAATCCGATAATCACAAGGGAAATAGACCGAACAGATAAAATCAAAAAACCGGCGAAGATCACAATGTGAAGGACACCTGCCAGCATATACCGGGGCTGACGGATCTGGCCCAGCCAGACAACCACTAGGCTTTTAATGCGCAGGCCGATGTGGTCGAATCGATTGTCCGGTGCTGCCCTTACCAGGGGTGCAATCCGCCGGGTCATGATATAGGCAAACAAGCCGATACCGATAACCGGCAGAACAAAAGAGAGAATGGCGGTCGGAAAAATTCCGAACAATTGATAACTTGCCGGACCAATAATTGAAGACATATACATTACCTCCCAAATATTTCTTTACAAAATGAATATAAACTCAATAGCTTTAATAAACATGGCCATTGCCGTCAAGCAAAAAGCCAAATTCAACAAATTTATGCCGTTCACAGACTATATGGCATTTATTCTCCCCTGACACCGGTCAGGTAAAGATCCACCAGGGGATCTGCCATGGAGACCAGATCATATCTGCCACGGGCTGAAACCCAGGTAGAAATAACCCCTTCCACAGCCCCGAGGATAAACCGCTTCACAAGCCCCACAAAAAGGTCCTGGCGCATGGACCCTTCAATCTGGCCCTGTTCAATAATATCTGACAGCAGATCCAGATACATTTTTGAGATATCCTTGATTTGATACTCAATATCCCTTAAATACCGAACTTCCGACTGAAAAATAATGGCCATGTTTTTATCGTTCTGGAACTCCTGCAAATGACACCGTATCAAATTGCGAAGCTTTGCCTCTGCATTTTGACCTGTTTCCACGGCTGCATTCATTTTTTCAAACACATCCTGGGTCTTAAAGTTGATAAATTGATATAAAATATCATCCTTATTTTTAAAATATAGATACAATGTACCATCTGCGACACCCGCTTTGGCAGCTATCTGGGATATGGTGGCTTTGTGAAAGCCGAATTCGGCGAACACGGCACCTGCACTGTTCAATATATTATGGTATTTTTCCGATTTGTTTTTTTGCAACCTTGTATCGCCCTTTTAGAAGGATATAGCCCGTCCAAGTCAAATGAATAATAATTCATTATTAAACAAAAGATTTTGACAAATGTCAAGATCATAATATTTTACGTAAAAACAAATTCATTAGAATAATTATCTTATCTTTACATAGGCTTAGGAAATATTCCTGCGCCCATAAAACAAAATGGCACTCTAATTTCAGAAAAATATTTTTTATGAATACATATTCATTATTTAATACTTCTTGATTTTGATCCATTTTCATGACAAAAAATAGAAAATAATTCTGATGATCGAAAGCCATACACCAAGCAGGAGAGAAGCATGACAATTCCACACACCTATTCCAAAGAGTTCGAAGCTGCCCTTGATTACGGCAGGCCCCCAAATATAAAAAAGCGATTCCCCAATTCAAAAGCCCTTATTGTCAGCGGGAAATATATAGATCAGGCCATGTTAAAAAAAGGCAATTGCATGACCATTGCTGCAAACGCAAGAAGTTCATTTGTCCTGAGAGGCGCCCTGGCGGCCGCCCAACGTGCCAATGCCGCCATCATCATCGAAATCGCCAGATCCGAAGGGGGCACCAATGCCTATTGTCCGGTGAGCCTGTGGAATATGGCCACGCAAACCGACGCCATCATGAATGAACTGGGCATTACCATACCCGTGGCCATCCATGCAGACCACTTTGGCATCAAGTCCCCATCTGATATTGAACCGGCTAAACCCGAGATTGAGTCCCTGTTTGATGCCGGAATCACCTCCATTGCCATTGACGCATCCCATATGACCGACGATCAGAACCTGCTGGCAAACATTGAATTGAATCCTTTTGTACCCGGGTGGGCCGGTCTTGAAACAGAAGTCGGTGAAATAAAGGGGACCCAGGGGCTTTCAACGGCCCAGGAAGCCTTGTTCCTCATCCAGGGGCTCAATGCCCATAATATCTTCCCCGACTGGATTGCATTGAACAACGGTACCACCCATGGTATCGAAGAAAGCGGCACAGGGATAAACGTTGAGCTCACCGCCCAGATTCACGAAGCCCTGTCCTCTTACGGGGTATCCGGTGCCCAGCACGGCACCTCGGGTAATACTTCCGACAGACTGCGTGCGATTGCGTCCAAAACACGCACCACCAAAGCCAATGTTGCCACCGCACTGCAAATGATTTCCTGGGGTTTGAAAGTCAATGATTATGGGAATGCCATCCTGGACGACCAGGGAAATTTCATTAAACAAAAAGACCAGGGGCTTACCGAAGAAATGTGGTCCAAAATGCTTGCCTATGCCGATGCACATAATTTAAAAGGCGGCGATGTCAAAAAATTAAACCTTCCCTTTGAAAGCCATTTGTCAGCCCTGCCCCGGGAAATACGGCTGCGGATGGCAAAGAATGTGGAAAACTTTGTCTATACCCTGCTGACGGATGTGTTCAATGCCACGGATACGGCCGATATCCTCATCGCACACATTTTAGAGACAAAATCCCACATGCCTGGATACAAAACAAAAAAAAGGGAACACGCAACAGAATGGACCCGGGAAAAAATCGTCAAAAGCGCCGCACGCATAATCTCTGACAAGGGTCCTGACGGTAATTTCGATGATTAAAATAAACCCTAAAGTTTTAATTTTCTCCTTCCGATAAGGCTTTTAAGGAGAAATTTAAATGCAGATACCTTCATACCAAATACAGAATGTCCTGAAAGTCTACTCAAGACAATTGAGCCAGGGCAAGATACTGAGCAGAAACAAATTTGGCGTCGCCGACAGAGTTTCTGCCGATAGTGTCAACATCTCCTCGGAAGGAAAACGACAGGCCATCATTGAAAAAGTTGCCAGCAATATTGTAGACAAGATCATCAATGAAGGGCCCAAGGAAAAAAACGAAGAACAGATCACAAATCAGATCGAAAAAGAACTTGGAAAAAAAATTAATTTTACCAGAGGCAGGACTCAGTTCACCTATACAACCATTGACGACAACAACAATAAAATCACCCAAACCCTTTCTGTTGAGGACTCTCAGTTTGTCGTGAAAAGAATGACAGAACTGGCTCGCCAGGTCGCTGATAACAATATGGAATCCTAAGGAGACTCCTTTCATGAAAATATCCAGTTCAACAACCAATTATATCAATCAAACATATGCAAACCAGGGCAACACCGCTGCAAAATCCCAGACACCCGCCCGAACGGAAAAAGCCGCTGATGAAATTTCCGCCGACACCTTAAATATTTCCACAACAACCAGGGATCTCCAGAAGATATCGGCAGCAATGGATACGGAACCGGCCGATAGAACAAAACTGGTGGCGGATTTAAGACAGCAGGTCCAGACCAATCAATATACTGTCAATGCAGAACAGGTTGCGGAAAAAATGGTCGGTTCGATCATGGATAAGCTGGGATAAATGAGCAATTTTTTCCCTTTCCATATTTTCCCAGGACCATCCCCTTTGACAGAACCCAACAACCGCCTGAAATAAAAGCATTTTCATCAACAACAATTCCGCTTCAAAGCCTGGCACATCTTTTGCTTTTTATCTCTTCAACTAAAAGGAGGCCAGTATGGCAGGAATCAATCAGATAAATGAACTGACACAATCAACGGGTGGGGTGACCGCCAACAAAGCATCGACGAATAAAACGGGGGGCTTTGAAAATGTCCTGTCCCGGGCCCTTGTTCAAAGGGAACAAAAGGACACAACGGAGGCACCTGAGATGGGAGATACAGCAGTCCCCGCTTTGGGAGAAATCAAATCAATCGGCGTTCCCATGCAGGATCAGTCATCCATTGTTTCCGGAAAAACAGACACCTTATTGGGACTTCTGGACACATATGCAAGTAAGCTCCAGGATCCCGGCGCCTCTTTAAAAAGCATTGCCCCTATTTTGGAACAGATCAATACAAAAGCAGACAGCTTGCTCAGGGAATCGTTGTCCCTTGGAACAGACAATAAAGGCCTGAAGGATATTGCAACCCAGACAGTGGTTGCCGCCAGGACGGAATATGTGAAGTTCCAGAGGGGTGATTACCTGTCGTAGACCTGCTTTGCCCTTTGCCAATGCAACTCTTTTTCTTCCGGGGACAATGTTTTAAGGTCTATCCCTTCCCGGACAAGGGCCTTTTCCATCATCCTGAACCGGCCTTCAAACTTTGCAGTAGCACCGGAAAGGGCCGTTTCCGGGTGAAAACCGGCAAACCGGGCTACATTGGCAAGGGAAAACAGGATATCACCGAATTCCATCATGGCTGCATCCTGACTTTCGTTTTCCAATGCTGCTTCGAACTCATCTATTTCTTCTTTTACCTTGTCCAGCACCTGGTGGATATTCTCCCAGTCAAATCCCTCCCTGACCGCAACCTTTGATACCTTCATAGCCCTCAATAACCCGGGCATGCCTTTGGGAACAGCGTCCAGGGCAGATTTTTCCGGACTTGGGGTCTTTTTCTTCTCACAGGATTTGATCTGATTCCATTGCTGGTGCAATTCCTCCTCGGTTGTGACAACGGATGTGCCATATACATGGGGATGGCGTCGGATCATTTTTTCGGCAATCCCGTCGACCACGCTGGAAAATTCAAACCGATGGTTTTCTATAAATATCTCCAATACAAACAGAATCTGAAACAAGACATCCCCGAGTTCCTCACAGATGTTGTCCGTGTCATCATTGACAATCGCCTCCTGGAGTTCATATGCTTCCTCTGCCAGACATCTCCACATGGTCAATGGCGTCTGTTTCTGGTCCCAGGCACACCCGTCTTTACCCCTGAGCCGGCGAATAATTTCCAGGAGGGGGCTTATGTTTTCCAATTGGTTCGAATTCCTTCCAGGTGGATTAAAAAATCAGCTTTCATATTTTTGGAAATAAAAAGTGTCATGGCACTGGAAACCCGGGCAATATGGGGAACTGATTTTGAATTGGATAAAAACCGGGACTCTGCAGGAATAAAGGTCATGGTCACAATAAAAAAGACAGAGACAATCAATACCCCCTTGGCAGCACCAAAAACAAACCCAAAAAACCGGTCCACCCACCCTAGAAAAACAAGGCTTAAAAATTTACGAATCAATCCGGCAACAAGGCTGATGAACACTAAAATGCCGCAGAACAGGACCAAAAAGCAAATCAGACTTCTGGTCCCGGGCGTATCGATCAGCGTTTCCAGGAAAGGGGTTAATTTCGGATAGTAGGTATTGGCACCATAAAAACCGACAATGACACCGATAATACCCGACACTTCCCGAATCAATCCCTTAAAATACCCCCTGATCGAACATAATGAAATAATCACCAGGACCAGCACATCAAAACCGTTCATTTTTTCCCTTGCCCATTGCTTATGCAAAATTGATCCAAAGAGGTTACAGATAACAACTTACCGGATTTTAAGTCAAGATTTTTATTGACCTTTGGGCAAATAAAATGCACCCTATTGGCCATGAAAACGATTGAATTTCAAAACATTGAACTGACCCAGAAACTCTTTGGATACCATAACACCCACCTGGAAAAAATTTCCGATGCTTTTAATATCAAACTCAATTCCAGGGGCAATACCCTTTCCCTTTCCGGGGAACCCCACGCCATGGATGCGGCAGAAATACTGATCTGCCAGCTATATGAACTTTTAAAGGAAAAATTTACGCTGACTGCGCCGGATCTTGATGCCGCCATCAACACCATAAAGCAGAACAACAAGACATCCTTAAAAAATATTTTTCTAACCACCATTTTTGTCACGGCAAAAAACAGGCCCATTTCTCCCAGAAACCTTACCCAGCTTACCTATACCAATGCCATAAAACAAAATGATATTCTGTTTTCAATCGGACCGGCAGGAACCGGGAAAACCTATCTTGCCATGGCCATGGCGGTTGCGGCTTTTTCAAAGGGAGAGGTCAAAAAAATCATATTGACCCGACCGGCGGTGGAGGCGGGTGAAGCCCTGGGATTTCTGCCCGGCGACCTGGCTGAAAAAATCAATCCCTATCTCCGTCCCTTGTATGATGCGCTCTATGATATGCTTGATTTTGAGAAAGTCAGGGCGTATATTGAACAGGAAATAATCGAAATAGCGCCCATTGCATTCATGAGAGGACGGACATTGAACAATGCATTTATTATTCTGGATGAGGCGCAAAACACCACCTCCGAACAGATGAAAATGTTTTTAACCCGAATGGGTTACGGGTCCAAAGCCATCATCACGGGGGATATCACCCAGATTGACCTGCCAACCGGGAAAAAATCCGGTCTGGTTGAGGCAAAAAAAATCCTGACCCGGATCAATGGGGTTGAATTTATTTACTTTACCAAGGAAGATGTGGTCCGACATCCCCTTGTTTCAAACATTATAGATGCCTATGAAAAAAACAAAAAGTGATCACTGGCTAAAGCAAACCAGGGAATATCTTTTATCCACTCCATACCTGCTATGGTTCATGTTGGTTTTTATCATTGTCATATTCACTGTTTCCCAGACTTCCGATCAGAATAAGGTCTCCTATTCCTATCAGATAGGGGATGTGGCCCTGAGGGATATCAAAGCACCCAAAAATTACTTCATTGAAGATAAAGAAGTCACCGATGCCAGGAGAGACCAGGTCAAATATGCGGTCAAAACCGTGTATGACTATGACAGCAACCTGGTAGTGGATATTTTTTCCCGTATTGACGCCGCCATGGAATTTGCCAGGAACTTGTTTGACAAACCTGAGAATTCAGAGACACCCGATCCAACCCTTGCCATGGTGCTGGCGGCCAAGCCGGAATTTGAAAAAAAACTGGGCATTGAAATCAGCAACGGGGCGTATACAATTCTGTATAAAGCCCAATTTTCCATTGATATCGACACCCGGATAAAAACCATTGTGGAAAAAATACTTTCAAATGGTGTGGTTGCCAACAAGGAACTCCTCCTTGAGGAAGAAAGCAAAGGGATCAATCTCAGAACCATCAGTTCCAATGAAGAACGGGCCGTAAACAACCTGAAGATAGTTTATGGCCCTGACCAGGCAAAAGCCATGGTCCGAATAGAAGGTCAGCCCCTGCTCAAAAAACTCAATCACAACCTGTCCGACCTCATCGTGGATATATGCCAGAGGCTGCTGCAGCCCAATATCACCCTGAACAAAAATGAAACTGAAAAACGGATTCTCGAAGCCCAGTCCAAGATCATGCCAATTCTGTTCCAGATCAAAGCCGGAGAAATGATCGTCAGGGAAGGGGAACGGGTGGACAAAATCAAGCTGATCAAATTAACCGCCCTAAAGGAGCAGGTAGTAGAAAAAGATATTTATATGACCGGCACTGGAACGGCAATGATCACCTGCCTTTTGATCCTTGTGGTCTACTTTCTTTTTCTAAAGAACCATAAACGGCTAAAAAACGACCACAATACCCATATGATTTTTCTGGCCTTAGGCCTTATTCTGTATCTGATTTTTGCAAAGATTGTCGTCTACATTGCCCAGTCATCCCATCCGGAAATGGCCTGGGAGATTGCTGCTTCTTCTTTTTATATGGTTGTTCCGGTTCAGGCGGGTGCCATGATCACCTGTTTATTTCTGGGATTTGATATTGCCGTTTTTTTCACCATTGCCCTTTCCGTACTTGGCTGTCTTACCTTTGGCGGCAGCTTTGAAGTCTTTATCTTCTTTTTTTTAAGCAGTATCACCTCCGCCCATTGGATCAATGAGCGACAGGAACGCAAAAACTTTATCATGGCAGGCTTTAAGCTTGCCGTTTTAAATTCATTCTTGGCCATTGCCCTGGGTATCTACTCGCTCTCCCAAGCAGATCCTGTCTTTCTGGCAAAAGAGGTGATTTTTGCCTTCTGTGGCGGACTCTTTGCCGCCACCCTGACCATCGGGTTTACCCCCCTGATTGAAATTCTTTTCAACTATACCACGGCAGCCAAGCTGCTCGAATTTTCCAACCTGGACCAGCCGTTAATCAAAAAACTGATGATCGAAGCCCCGGGAACCTATAATCACAGTGTGATTGTGGCCACCCTGGCCGAAGCCGCCGCATCGGCGACCACCGCCAACAGCCTCCAGGCCAAAGTAATGGGCTATTACCATGACATTGGAAAACTGGATAAAACCATGTATTTTATTGAGAATCAGGCAGACGGCAAAAACCGGCACGACAAACTCTCCCCATCCATGTCGGCACTGATCCTGATCCAGCATGTAAAAAAAGGGGTGGAAATGGCCAAACAATACAAGCTGGGCAATGAAATTATTGACGGCATTCTCCAGCACCATGGCACCGCCCTTATTAAATACTTTTATAATAAAAGCCTGAACAGCGGCAATGATAAAATCAACGAAGAAGATTTCAGATACCCCGGTCCCAAACCCCAAACCCGGGAAGCGGGCATCGTTATGCTGGCGGATGTGGTTGAAGCGGCCGTGCGCGCCCTTGAGCGCCCGACCCCCTCCAGAATCCAGGGCCGTGTAAAAGAACTGATCAATGATATATTTGCAGACGGACAGCTTGAAGAATGCGAACTGACATTAAAGGATCTGCACCAGATCGCCAAAAGCTTTAACAATATCCTGACCAG